>DASQCY010000355.1:0-2232 GCA_035634495.1 Allostellaceae bacterium | reverse complement strand
TGCAGCCGAGTCAGGACCCCGATTGCCATGTATGCCTCGGGCGCGGTCGCGAACACCGCTCAATCTGCGCGTTCATCGTACCGAACGTGTAGCGGGCGGTCGCCCGCCAGCGTAGGCAGAACCAACACTGGTTGCAAAATTCCAGCATGCCCGCTGACTGATCGCTTGCAATTCGATATCCTGCAACGCGGCCCTGGCTGGTGGGTTTCGAATGCAATTCGATCAATTGAAACGGCGCGAGTTATTCGTCTCATTTTCAGCCCCGTCAAATGGGCACTTCTTGCACTAGAAGTGTCTGGGACGCTCCCTCCCAGACACTTTGGATTCATCCTTCGTTCGCGTCTCATTCGATCACCTCGTCGGCGCGGGCGAGCACTGACGATGGGATTTCGAGCCCGAGCGCCCTCGCGGTCTTGAGATTGATGACGAGGTCGTACTTGGTGGGCGCCTGCACCGGTAGGTCGGCAGGCTTCTCGCCCTTGAGGATGCGATCGACATAGCTGGCGGCGCGGCGGTACTGATCGATCGTCTCGGGTCCGTAGGACACCAGCCCGCCGCCGGCAGGGTACATGCGGTTCCAGTAAACCGCGGGCAGTCGGTGTGTTGCCGCGGTCGCAATGATCCTCTCGCGATGCACGATCACCGGCCCGCCCGCCGTCACGATCAGCCCGCTGTTCGGCGAGCGGGCGAACTCGGCGACCCCGCGCTCGATCTCGCCGGCATTGCGCACGCCGATCGGCGTCAACTCCACCCCACGGGACGGCGCTACCGATTGGATGGCACCCCACTGGCCGGTGCCGGCGGGATCGGTGGCATCGCGAAGGACCGCCGCTCGCGTCACACCCGGGGCGAGCTCCTTGAGCAGCTCCAGCCATTTCCCGCTGACACCGTATTCGACGAACGAAAAGCCGGTGGCGTTACCGCCCGGTCGCGCTAAGCTCGCGACGAAGCCGGCGCCGACCGGGTCGTTGACCAAGACGAAGACGATCGGGACAATTCGGGTTTCCTGCTGGAGCAGCGACCCCGCATAGACGCCGGTCGCAAGGATCACGTCCGGCGCGAGCGCAACCAATTCCGTCGCATATTGGCGAGCTTCCGCATCGCCCCGGGGCCAACGAACCTCGATCTGCGCGTTGCGGCCGTCGGTCCAGCCCAATTGCTGCAGCCCGCCCAGAAGCGCGGCGATGCGGGCCTTCCCTTCCGGGTCGTCCGCGGCGGTGGACATCAGCACGCCGATGCGCCGCATCCGCTCGGGCTGCTGCGCGCGCGCCGCGACCGGCCAAGCCGCTGCGCCGCCGAGCAGCGTGATGAACTCGCGCCGCCTCACTCGATCACCTCGTCGGCGCGCAGTAGAAGAGACGTCGGCATATCGACGCCGATTGCTCTGGCGGTCTTGAGGTTGATCACAAATTCGAACTTAGTCGGCTGCTCAATCGGCAGGTCGGCAGGCTTTGCTCCCTTCGCGATCCGATCCACATAGTCAGCCACCCGACGGTGCAGCTCGACGATGTTAGGTCCGTAGGATAGCAAGCCACCCGCCTCGACCCATTCGCGGAAGCCAAACATGGAGACAATCCGATGTCGCAGCGCAAATTCGGCAAGCCGCGCGCGGTCTCTAAAAAAGAACGGAGACACCATCACAATGAGGCTGCCGCGATGGTCGGGTGCCGACTGAGCAAGCGCCCGCTCATAGTCATAGGGAGGGTCGTGCATCTCGGCCCCCGCAAGTTGGAACCCAAGCGTAGTCGCAGCGGTTTGCGCCGCGTCCCATTGGTCGGCTGATGTCCCATCCCAGAATGCGATTGCGGCCCGTAAGTCCGGGAACGCATCTTTCAGGATTTGCACACGCTTCTCCGCAAGCTCGATCTGTTGGAGAAAAATCCCAGTAATGTTGCCGGAAGGTCGAGCGAGGTTTGTCACATAGCCGCGGGCAATCGGATCGTATTCAATCGCAAGCATAACCATTGGCAGCGTTTGCGTGGCTGCGCGCGCAGACTTCAGAGCGATCTCCGGGCCGTTGGCGAGCATAATATCTACTTTGCGCGCTACCAGCTCCCGGTAGCCGCGTTCGTAGTCCCCCATGCTATCGACCCGCACGAATTCGAGAGCGAAATTCGTCCCGTGCTTATAGCCCAGCTCGGCCATGCGCCGCTCAAAAGCTAGCCAAATCGGCGCTGTTCTTGGCTGGGCGCTTAGCGCACCGACACGCAGCATCTTCTCCGGCTGCTGCGC
>DASQCY010000354.1:0-1617 GCA_035634495.1 Allostellaceae bacterium | reverse complement strand
GAGCGCGGTGTCGAGCCAGCCCCAAGTCGGTGCTCCAACGCGCAACGTGGTATCGGCCGAGAACCACGCATATTGCAGGCAGCAGCGTTCCGGGTCGTTCGAAACCCGGCTGCTCTCGGGCGTCGGGATGCGATCGGAACGCCACCGGCTCGCTCCCGGGACGGAGCAGATGCCGAGCCCGGTAGCTCGCGCGAGACCGGTTATGCACCGCATAAGGGCCGGGGACAGGCCGCCAGTGCGGAGCCCGAGCATCGGCGCCGACAGGATCGCGGCGTCGAACAAACCCGGGTGTCGGCGCAGGCAGAGGAGTGCTACGGCACCGCCCATCGAGTGACCGATCAAGAGGCGCGGCCGACGCGCCGTCGTCAGCTTCTCGGTGAACGAGGCAAGCTCGCTCGCGTCGCGATCGAAACGCCTGGGACGTGGGCGGCTCGGCAAATGCCTCGGGCGTTCGGAGCCGCCTTGGCCGCGCCAATCGAGACACCACACCGAATAGCCGCGGGCAGCCAGGTCGCCAATCGTCTCGAAGTATTTCTCGATACACTCGGCAAAACCGCCGACCATCACACACTCGGCGCGCGGCTCTTTCGCTGGCAGATGTCCCCAGCGCAGCTGCGCCCCGTCTTTTGTTGGGAGGCTGCCCCAGACGAAGCCGCTCGGCTCCAGAAACCGCGCCGGCAAAGCCGGGATGCTCGCCGCTACCGCCGCCGTTGTTTTCGCTCCCTGCTGGCCGTGCGAATTCGGTTGATCGGCAAAGCCGAATTCGTTGTTCCGCGGCGTCGCATTTTACGCTCTAACCGATTGATCTAACGGGCTAGTCTAGCCGATGGATCAGGTGTTTTCGAGGGTGCGATCGCGATTTTCGTTGTTTTTATGCGTCGCCACCCCGCTTGCGCAGCAGAAACTCGCGACCGGCCTTCACCATCGGCACGCCGTCATAGGCGATGATGTCGGCCGTCGCATAAGTCTCGCTCCACAGCTCGGGCAGGTAGGAGCCGGTGCCGATCACATCGATCGGGGCGTTGGCGGCAGCCATCATGCGGCACTTCGCCGGCCCAAACCCCGAGCTTGCGACGATCTTGACGCCGGCAAACCCGCCTTCGTCGAGGGTCCGCCGCAATAGCCAGACCGCCGCCGCTGAAACCCCGGTCCCGACCAGATGACGCAGCTCCTCCTCGCTGCGATAGCCGCGGATCGATTGCGGTGCGTGGCGCTCGAGCACCTCGTAGGAGCGGGCCGGATCGAGTCCTTCGCAGTACCGCCCGCCGGGCGTATCGATGCGGACCGCGAGTTGGCCCGCGGCGGCGAGCTCCGGAAAACGCCGCGCGACCGCCACCGCATCCGACGTCTCTTGCCCGAAATAATCGATCAGCACGGTCATCGGCTCGTTCGGGAAGACCTCGCGAAACATCTCCGCGGCGCGCACGGTCGATCCCGCATAGCCGATCAGCGCGTGCGGCATGGTGCCGGCGCCCTTGTCCTGCCCGAAGAAGGCAGCGGTGGCGTCGGCGGCGCAGCCGACAAAGCCGACGGCACCCGCCTCGCGCTGTGCATGCGCCGAGCCGACCGAGGCGGCGTACGCCATCATCTCCGCCATCTCGGCGCCGGCGCAGTGCC
>DASQCY010000353.1:0-6860 GCA_035634495.1 Allostellaceae bacterium | reverse complement strand
TGGGGCGATCGGCGGGTCGCCGACCTGAACACGATCGCGATCGCGTGCCGCGGCGCGCCTGGGACCCGCGCATTGCCGCTTCTTGCGGGGCTTCCTGACGACGCCTTCGAGCATGACGGCCAGCTGACCAAGCGTGAGGTCCGCGCTGCGACACTCGCGGCGCTCGCTCCGCTCCCCGGTGAGACCCTATGGGATGTCGGGGCGGGCTGTGGCTCGATCGCGATCGAATGGCTGCGCGCCGGGGAAGGCCGCTCAGCGGTCGCGATCGAACGCCGCTCGGTTCGCGCCGCCGTCATCGCGCGCAATGCCGCGCGGCTGGGAGTGCCGGGGCTGCGCATCATCGCCGGCACGGCACCCGAGGCGCTCGACGGTCTGCCGGTGCCGGATGCCATCTTTGCCGGGGGCGGCATCGGGGAGCCGGGGCTGCTGCCGCTACTATGGACCAGGTTGCGGCCCGGTGGGCGTCTGGTCGCCAATGTCGTCACCGCCGAAGGGGAAGCGCGGCTTCTCGACTGGCATACGAGTTACGGTGGCGAGTTGACGCGCGTCGCCATCAGCCGCGCCGAGCCGCTCGGCCCACGCCACCTCTGGCGGGCGCTGGCTCCGGTGACGCAGCTGGCGGTAACGAAACCCGAGTGAGATGCCCAACACCGCCCGCTTGGCGCCGGCTGCCTTCCTCCCATTGGCGCGGGTCCCTCCCCATCCGGTTTTCGCGAGGGAAGAGCAAGGCGGGAGCTCGTTGAGAAGCGTTCCTGGTTTTGCAGTGCTGCTACTTCTCTGCCTGATCCTATATGCCCCGGGGCTCACCTCGATCCCGCCGGTCGACCGCGACCAGGCTCGCTTCGCTCAGGCGACGCGGCAGATGCTGGAGACCGGCGATTTTATCCGAATCCGCTTTCAGGAGGAGGTACGCAACAAGAAGCTAATCGGAATCCATTGGCTGCAAGCCGCCGCGGTAGCGCTGTTCAGCACGCCTGGAAGCACCGCTATCTGGCCCTATCGCCTGCCTTCAGCGTCGCCGCGCTGAAATGGCGGCGATACCCGGACGGCTGTTCGGCATCGGCGTCGGGCCGGGAGACCCGGAGTTGTTGACCTTGAAGGCGCTGAGGCTGTTGCGCGCAGCTCCTGTCATCGCCTATCCTGCACCAGAGCGAGGCGACAGCTTTGCCCGTTCGATTGTTGCGATGTGGCTCGACGCGGGGCAGCGCGAGATCCCGATCCGCATTCCGATGCAACCGGCGCCGCCGCCGGCCGCGATCTATGACGCCGCGGCAGAAGAACTCGCCACCGAGCTCGACCGTGGCGATGATGTTGCGCTGCTCTGTCAGGGCGATCCGTTCTTCTACGGCAGCTTTATCCATCTCTTTACCCGGCTTGCCGGCCGATATCGGATCGAGATCGTCCCGGGTGTGCCTTCGATCACCGCTTGCGCCGCCGCCGCGTCAACCCCGCTCGTGACGCGAGACGAGACCCTTGCCGTGGTCCCGGCGACGCTCGGCGAAGCTGAAATAGCCCGCCGTCTCGGCGACAGCGATGCTGCCGCGATAGTCAAGCTCGGGCGCCATTTTCCGAAGGTACGCCGGGTTCTCAGCGAACTCGACCTGCTCGACAGCGCGCTCTACATCGAACGCGCCACCTTGCCCACCCAGCGGGTGGCTTCGTTTACCTGTGTCGATGCAGGCCCAGTCCCCTATTTTTCGACGACCCTGATCCGACGGCGTGTGTGAACTGGTTCATACACCATCCATGCGCGCGTGTGCAGAGTTGCCGCAGCCGATCACCAATTGGGTAGGGGTGACGCGAACGAGATCGAATGCGTGGTGATCGGTGCAGGGGTGGTCGGGCTTGCGACGGCGCGGGCTCTCGCGTTGGCGGGGCAGGATGTACTTTTCCTTGAACGCGCCTATACGATCGGGTTCGAGACCGCGTCACGCAACAGCGAGGTGATTCATGGCGGGCTTTATTATCCGGCCGGCAGCCTGAAAGCACGCTGCTGCGTCGCCGGGCGCGAGCGCCTTTACCCCTATTGCCGCGATCATGGAGTCCCTCATGTCCAAATTGGCAAGCCTATCGTAGCCGCTGAAGAAAGCGAAATCGCGGGTCTTGAACGCGTTGCCAACACGGCCCGGGCGAACGGCGTCGATGATTTGCAATGGCTCACGGCGAGACAGGCGCAGCGGCTCGAACCGGCGCTGCGTTGCGTTGCCGCCCTGCTCTCCCCCTCCACCGGTATCATCGACAGCCATGCGCTAATGCTCGCCTTTCAGGGCGAGGCCGAAGCGGCCGGCGCGATGGTCGTACTCCGCGCTTCGGTGCTTTCCGGCCGGGTTCGCGATGACGGTTTCGATCTGGCCATCGGCGGGACGAGCCGACCGCCATCCGCTGTCGCTGCCTCGTCAATGCAGCTGGGCTCTATGCGCCCGCCGCGAAACACCCCCCTGGCGAGCCGACCCCGCAGAAGCGGCAGAATAGGGTGCTCACCGACGCGTCCGGCGGTATCATTAGACCGACGGTCCCGCCTCCGATGGGGCCGGTTCGCGGCGGGGTTCATCGATGCTGATCGGCGTCCCGAAAGAGGTGAAAACCCATGAGTATCGCGTTGGACTCGTCCCTGGGAATGTGCGCGAACTCGTCCACCACGGGCACAAAGTGGTCGTCGAGGCGGGAGCGGGCACCGAGATCGGCTTCGATGACGCAGCATACGAGGCGGCTGGTGCCGGCATCCTCAGAAGCGCCGCAGAAGTGTTTGGCGCCGCGGAGCTGATCGTCAAGGTCAAGGAGCCGCAGCCGCGGGAGCTGGCGCTGCTGCGTGTGGGGCAAGTTCTGTTCACGTATCTGCATCTGGCTGCGGACAAAGCGCTGGCTCAAGGGCTGATCCGATCAGGCGCAATCGCCGTCGCTTATGAGACAGTCACCGACGGGCGGGGCGGTTTGCCGCTGCTCGCCCCGATGAGCGAGGTAGCCGGTCGGATGGCGGTGCAGGTCGGAGCCCATTGCCTCGAAAAGGAGCAGGGCGGCATCGGTGTGCTGCTCGGCGGCGTTCCGGGCGTCCCCGCGGCCAAAGTCGTCATTCTCGGCGGAGGAGTCGCCGGTACCAATGCAGCGCGTATGGCGATGGGTATGGAGGCTTATGTCACCGTCATCGACAAGTCGCTGCCGCGCCTCTACGAGCTCGACCTGCAATTCGGGGCGCAACTCCACACGCTGTTCTCCACGATGGAGAATATCGAGCGCGAAGTCGTCGCCGCCGATCTCGTGATTGGCGCCGTGCTGATCCCCGGCGCAACGGCGCCAAAGCTCGTAAGCCGCGAACTCGTTCGGGCGATGAAGCCGGGCGCGGTGGTGGTCGATATTTCGATCGATCAGGGAGGCTGCTTTGAGACGAGCCGGCCGACGACGCACGCGGCTCCGACCTATATCGCGGAGGGTGTCGTCCACTACTGTGTTACCAACATGCCCGGCGCGGTCGCCCGCACCTCGACAGTGGCACTCAACAATGCGACCTTGCCGTTTGCCTTGGCGATCGCCGATCATGGTTGGCAACGGGCGCTGTCTGAAGACTGTCACCTCAGGGACGGCCTCAATGTCTGTCGCGGTCGGGTGACGCATCCCGCCGTCGCTCGCGATCTCGAGCTACCGCTGACGGCACCCGAGCGGGCTCTGGCTGAGTGAACGGAGCGGGAAGCAGGTCGAAGCTGTAGGATCGGTGAGAACCGACCAACACCCGAAAAGCTCGATATTTCGGCTGGACCGCTGGGCAGGCAGTCCCCATCTCTGACGGGAATAGCTCGAGAGGGGGAAATGCCGCTCCTTCCGATGGCTGCGCCCGTGGATGGTGATCAGCGGTTCGATATGTCGGCCCGTCCCGAGGCTGCGTTGGCTCGGCATACTGACGATGCGGCAATCGCGGCGGTCACCAACCTCTATCGCGAAGTCTTCCCGGCCGGCGGCGCCATCCTGGATCTGATGTCGGGGTGGGTAAGTCATCTGCCGCCCGAAATCCCTTACGGGCGAGTCGTTGGTGTCGGCATCAGCGCTTGCGAACTGGCGGAGAACCCGTTTCTCGACGAATGGCGCGTGCAGGATTTGAACCGTAATCCGCGCCTTTCATTCGCCACCGCGGAGTTCGATGGGGCGGCGATCTGCGTGTCGATCCAGCATTTGACGAGGCCCTGCGAGGTAATCCGGGAGGTCGGGCGGGTACTAAAGCCGGGAGCGCCGCTGATTGTAACCTTCTCGAACTGCTGCCTGCCGACGCGCGCCATCGCCTGCTGGCATCTCCTCGACGATGCCGGGCATCTTTGCCTGATAGCCCATTACTTCGCCGAAGCTGGAAACTGGACCGACATCCGCTGCCTGGATCGGACCCCGCCGGGCGGCGGCGACCCCCTCTATGCGGTGATCGGCCGCAGCCTCGGACCGGCACCTCCGGTGGGTGATGATTAGGAGTCGAAGACTACCATCGAGGTGAACGGGACGTCGATACGGTCGCGACCGCCGAGAAAATTGAGCTCGATGATACAACCGGCGGCGACCACCTCGCCGCCGCGTTGGCGAACGAGGTCAATCGCGGCCTGCATGGTTCCTCCGGTTGCTACTAGATCATCAAGCACAATCACACGCTGACCACGGGTGATCGCATCCTCCTGGATCTCGATCGTGTCAGTCCCGTATTCGAGATCATAAGTAAAGCGCACCGTCGTACCGGGCAACTTTCCCATCTTGCGGACCATCGCAAAGCCCCGGCCGAGTTCATAGGCGAGCGGCGCGGCAACCAGAAATCCGCGGGATTCGATGCCGACCAGGAGATCGGGCTCGTGCGGCCGTAACGCCCCGGCGAGGCGTTGGACGGTGGCACGCCAAGCATGTGGGTGGGCAAGGAGTGTGGAAATGTCGTAGAATAGAATACCTGGCTTCGGAAAATCGGGTATCGAGCGGATGTGCTGCTTGAGGTCCATGGCCGCAATTCCTCGACGTCCATTCTCGACGATCGAATTCGTCCGCGTCGCGACATAACCACTTTCTGCTCGGTTGGAAAGGCCCGCCCGGCAGATCCTGAACTAGGCTTTGGACTGCATGGCGTCTGCCACCGCAACCCTCGTCCAATCCGAAGAGGCCGGGTCGCTCGTCTTGGCGGCAACCGGGGAATGGCTGGTGGAGACCGCCGCCGACCTCGATCGAAGGCTGCGAGGAATCGAGGCGCCAAAGGGCGGGCGGGTGCTGCTCGATCTGACTGGGATCGATCGGCTCGATACCGCCGGCGCCTGGCTGTTGCTACGAACCGAGCACGATCTGACAGAGCGCGGCAATGCCGTCGAAATGCGTAATTTGCGGCCGAGCTTCGAGCCGCTGATCGATCAGGTGCGTACGGCCGGATTCATCGCCCCCGCACGGCATCCGCGACCGGCCCATCACACGATCGCCGGTTTCATCGCCCACATCGGGGAGGTTTCGCTCGGGCTGATCGCCCGCGCGTACAGCATCCTCGGATTCTTCGGTCTAGTCTCGACGACTGCAGTCCGACTGGTGCGCCATCCGCGCCGGCTTAGCGTCACGGCTATCGTCGCCCAGATGGAGCAGACCGGTGTGAATGCACTACCCATCGTTGGTCTGCTCACCTTTCTGATCGGGGTCGTCATCGCCTATCAGGGCGCCGATTATCTGCGCTTTTACGGGCTCGAGAGCTATACGGTCCAACTGACCGGCGCCAGCATCCTGCGCGAGCTCGGGGTTCTGCTGACGGCAATCATTCTCGCCGGCCGATCAGGCAGCGCCTTTACCGCCCAGATCGGAACGATGCGCGTCAACGAGGAGATCGACGCGATGCGCACCATCGGTCTCGACCCGGTGGAGGTGCTGGTGCTTCCGCGACTGTTCGGACTGATGCTGACCTTGCCGATGCTGACCCTCTGCGCCAATTTTATGGGTATTTTTGGCGGTGGTCTGATGGCTTGGAGCCAGCTCGGCATCGGTATTCCGGAATTCTTTAACCATTTATCCACGATCGCTCCGTGGAGCTTCTGGATCGGGATGATCAAGTCGCCATTCTTCGCCATCATCATCGCTTCAATTGGTTGCTATGAAGGCTTCCAGGTGTCGGGCAGCGCCGAAAGCGTCGGCCGCCTCACTACGCTATCGGTAGTTGAGGCGATCTTTCTTGTCATCGTGACCGACGCAGGATTCTCGATCTTCTTTTCTTCCTTGCAGATCTGAGCATGCCGGATCAGCTGGAGGAGGAGCCGATCATCCGCGTGCGCGGCCTTGTCAATCGGTTCGGTAGCGAGACCGTCCATGACGGTCTCGACCTCGACGTGCTCCGTGGGGAAGTACTCGGTGTTGTCGGCGCATCCGGGTCTGGGAAATCAGTCCTGCTGCGGACCATTATCGGGCTCAACCGACCCGTCGCAGGGAGTGCAGAGGTGTTCGGGCACAATATTCTGACGATGAGTGATCTTGATCATCGGGAGGTGGAAAAGCGCTGGGGGGTGTTATTTCAAGATGGCGCATTGTTTAGTTCGCTGACGGTAGCTGAGAATATCGAGGTCCCGCTAAAGGAATATTATGAGATGCCGTTGCGTCTGATGGATGAAATCGCAGCGTTCAAGGTCGGCATCGTGGGACTTCCCGAGGGGACAGGCGAGAAGTACCCGTCCCAGTTGTCGGGGGGGATGCGCAAGCGCTCGGGCCTCGCGCGCGCCCTCGCGCTCGATCCGGAGATTGTCTTTCTCGACGAGCCGACCGCCGGGCTCGATCCAATAGCGGCTGCTGAATTCGACACGTTGATTAGGGATCTACGGGGTAGCTTGGGCCTTACGGTATTCATGGTGACCCATGATCTCGACACTTTGTTTTCGATCTGC
>DASQCY010000352.1:0-1708 GCA_035634495.1 Allostellaceae bacterium | reverse complement strand
TGGCGACGCCAGCACTGGCGGCCGACATGAAGGTCACGGCACCGGCGGCGCCGCCGAATCCGTGGGATATTGCGTTCGGCGGGGGGATCACGTCGGACTATATCTGGCGCGGCATCACCCAATCCAATCACAAGCCTTCGGTCACCGCCTATTTCGAGCCGCGCTACAACGTCACCAAGGATCTGCAGTACTATGTCGGCATTTCGGGTGAGAGCATCTCGTTCCCGAATCGCGCGGCGGCCGAGATCGATATCTATGGCGGCTTCCGCCCGACTTTCGGTCCGCTCGCGCTCGATTTCGGCGTTTGGTACTACTGGTATCCGGGCGGGCAATGCTTCAACGGCAGCACTGCCCCGGTTTTCGGCCTCGACTGTCTTGCGAACGGCTATCTGCCCAACGGCAATGTCATCAAAAGGGACCTGAGCTTCGTGGAGGGCTACGCCAAGGGCACCTTCACGGTGAATGACCAGCTCGCATACAACGGGTCCGTGTTCTACTCGCCGTCCGTGCTCAATGAGGGTGTCCCCGGCACCTATGTAACGCTTGGCGCGAAGTTCACGGCGCCGAGCAGCGCCATGCCGGAGGGCTGGGGATTTTATTTGTCCGGTGAAGCCGGCCACTGGTTCCTGGGCTCGAGCGATAACTTCTTCTGCACCCAGGTCGGAGTTACCGGCTGCACCCCGCCATATCCGAACGGCGTTCCCTACCACGGCTACACCACCTGGAACGTCGGCATCGGCATCACCAAGAGCGTGTTCACGCTCGACCTGCGGTACTACGACACAAACTACAGCAAGGGTGACTGCAACGCCTTCACGGACGACCACACGGCACGGTTCTCGGGCGACTTTACCGGGATCAATCCAGGCGGGGTCGGTTCCAACTGGTGCAGCGCTGCTTTCGTCGCGACCGGCAAGTTCGACCTGACGGCCATGGCCAATCTGAAGTAAGCCGATATCGGCCACGATCGACGGGCGGCGGTTCCCTTACGGGTCCGTCGCCCGTTTAGCTATTTAGTTTTTTTGCAATACCGCCTTCCGCTCGCAAGCAAAGCGGACGAGATTTCCGGAGCGGTTCGAAAAGGTGATCGCAACTTGCCGCGCGGCCGTTCGCCGCAACGATCCAAGTCATCGCCATTCGCAATCTGCGCTACCGCGCGGCCGAATCATGCTGGCAGGCGTGCTTCTCGCGCCATTTCGGACCGGGACCACGCATGTAATGGAGCTCAGGCTGATAGGACTTCATCTGATCAACCAGCATCGTTCGGCAGGTATTCGTCACCACCGTCCATGCCTTCAGAGCGCCTGCGGCAAGGCCCAGCGCCGCATTCGAGAGCATTTGACTCATGCGAATTCTCCCATCAACGGCGATCTCATGATCGAGCAATAAGACGTCCTGCGGGAGATTTGCCCGTCTCGCCATATGTTTTCGAGAGGGAAAGCGAGGCAACGGTATAGGAATCTCGTTAAGGAACGACGCCGGATCGGGTTTCCGAGGCAAGGCGGCCCCGAGGAACTATCGCGCCGCATTCGCGTTGACGTTACGGGTTGGCGCGTACGGGGGGAGAGCACTGATGCGTATCGGTCCAATATTTCCCGTTATGGCCGCGATCGCGCTGATCGCGGCGGCAGCCGGGCTCCATGCCGGGGGGTCTGGGCTGGCGGAGGGGGCTGCGCGGTCGGCTCAACCGAGGCAGCTCGCGCAAACG
>DASQCY010000351.1:0-3526 GCA_035634495.1 Allostellaceae bacterium | reverse complement strand
GCACCCTCTCGGTGCCATCCGGCGCGACCTTGAAGATCGTGCCGCAGCTCACGTAGTAGCGGCCCCGAGCTCCACCGAGGCTGGTCGTGCCGTAAAGGTTGCCCGCCGCGTCGATGATCAGCGCGCCGTAGCCGGGGCCGTTCCCGTCGCTGCCGCGGCCGAAGCTGAGCAGCACGGTCTCGGCCCACGCCCCGCGCGGAGTACCGCAGCCACGCCGCCAAAGGCCGGGTCGAATTGCAAATATTATCCCACAAACCTGAGTCGTGCCGTAGAGCGCACCCGCGCCGTCGAAGATCAGGCTGGCGTATGGATAGCCCTCGTTGGCACGCTCTCGATCCAGACGCCGCCCGCAACCGCGGGCGGGGTCAATTTGAATACGTGCCGCACCCGGAAATTGTGTGAGTATTTGCACTGCCCGTATTGCCGCCGGCATATGTCGTGCCGTAGAGCGCGCCGGCGCCATCGAAGATCAGGGAGCCAAACGGCTGACCGCCATCGCTGCCGCCCTGAAAATCATACAGCGTGCTAAACCCGGTCGTGGCGCCGGTGGGGCAGTTTGCGGCGAAAAACACCGTGAGGCCGAACAGCGTGATCAGCCGCAATCTCGCAAGACGAAGGACAGGCATTTGCACCGACATTCTCCGGATTCCCGGCATGGCGATGCATGATTGTCTATCCCCTTTGAGATCTGGGGCAACGAAGCTCGAATGCCACGGGCATGATGGACCGCCAAAGTGGTGGATCGTCGGGCCGATCGTGTCTGAAATTCAGTGGTTTCTTCTCTCTTCAAAGCTCACCTCTAATTGTTGGCCACAGTCGATTTTGGTCCTGGGACCCCGCTCATGCTGGTCTAGGCGGCGCGTGCAGGCGGGCGATGTGCGACAGGATGAGGTGGAAAATCTATCGCGGCACCGCAGGAGTCAGGCGAATGAGCGTGCCGAGTGAATCTCTGTGCTCGCAATATCGCGGCAGTCTGCGCGCGGGCTCATACAACCGCGCGGCGTTGCGCACGGCGATCGAGCTGAAGCCGCCGGCGATGACGATCGAGACCGCCGATATCTTGGCTTTCCCGCTCTACAACGAAGATGTGGGCGCCCAGAGCTTTCCACCACCGGTCGAGACCATGAGCCCGCAGATCGGCGTGGCCGACGCGCCGCTCTTCGTCAACCCCGGGGGTGCTGAAGAACGCGATCGACTGGGCTTCGCCGCCCGCCCGACCAGCCCTTCGCCGGCAAGCGCGTCGCCTCAAAGCACGCGGTTGTCGACCTGACCAAGACCGCCGCCGACGAGCTCGCCCGTCAAGGCATCCGGGTCAACGCAGTCTGCCCGGGACCCGTCGACACGCAGATGATCCATTCGCTCAAAGCCCAGCTGAACCCGGCCGACCCGGCGAACGTCGGCCGCCGTTATCAGTCGGCGATCCCGATCGGCCGCTACGTCACACCCGACGAGATCGCCAACACCGTTCTGTTCCTGTGATCCGACCTCGCCTCGGCGATCGCCGGTGCCCAAGGGCGCACGCACCGCTACTGGCGGCGCGGCGACCCAGGCGATGCAGAGCTAAGCGAGCGGTATAGAGGGCGCCCCGCCGCGGTGCCTCTCGGGTGAGAGGAGTGAGAGCGCCAAGGCTGGCGATCACGCCCCCTTGTATTTGATCGAGCAGCCGTAGGCCTGGGTCGCGGCGACGGTGACCGGCTTGCCAGCGGCGATCTCGTCGAGTGCGGCGACGAGATAATTCTTGGCGGTCTTGACATCAGCCAAGCGGGTTGAAGGAGTGTCGTCGATGGCCCCCATATAGGCGACCCTGCCGGCGCGGTCGATCACGACGATGTGCGGCGTCGCCCGTGCGTCGTAGAGACGACCGACCACGCCGTCGGGGTCGAGCAGATAATCGCTGGGTGCCGCCCGCCACCGGGCGAGATCCGCCTTGGCTTCGGCGGGCGTGACATAGCCTTGCTCGCCCGGTGCCGAGGAGGCGACGGTCAGCCAGACATCGCCCTCGCCGGTGTATTTGCGCTGCAGCGCCTGCATGTTGCCGCTGTCGTAGTGCTTGCCGACAAACGGGCAGCCGTCATTAGTCCATTCGAGGATCACGATCCTGCCGGCGTAGTCGCCGAGGTTGATCGTCCGGCCGGCGATATCCGGTGCGCTGAACGCGGGCGCCGGCACCCCGGGCTTGGCTGCGGCGGTTGGGCCGATCGCAGCGACGCGATCGATCGATAGCACCGCCCCGGCAAGAAGAGCGGCTGTCATGGCGATGGTCAGAGCAAGCTTACCCATAATCCACTCCATTCGGGTCAGACTTTGCCGAGCGCGTCGAGCACGCTCGCCGCGGTAAGGATCTGCGGCAGGATAACGGGTTCGCCCTTGCCGCCATAGAGCAGATAGAGCGGAACGCCGCTGCGTCCGAATTGCTGCAGAAGGGCGGTGATTTCCGGGTTTTGCGTCGTCCAGTCGCCCTTGAGCGCGACGATGCCGCGCGCGGCAAAGGCCTGGCGCACCGCCTCGCTGTCGAGGGCGACGCGCTCGTTGATCAGGCAGGTGACGCACCAGGAAGCCGTCAGATTGACAAAGACGGGCTTGCCCGTGGCTTCGAGCGTCGACAGCCGCTGCGCGGTGAAAGGCTCGTAAGCGAGCCTGTCCGGCGGCGCGGCGTTCGCCATTCCGATTTCGGTTTTGGTCAGGGAGGCTGCCAGGAAGATTGCTGCGGCCGTCCCGGCAGCGGCGAGCCCGATGCCGAGCCGGCGGCCGAGCGGGGCGGCGAGCCGTGTGCGCCCATAGATCCAGACGGCGAAGCCAACCAGCACAAGCCCAAACAGCGAGCCCAGCGATTGGCCCGGCCCGGCTTCCTGTATCAGCACCCAAATCAGCCAGGCGACCGTACCGTAAAGCGGGAAGGCGAGGAGCTGTTTGACCAGCTCCATCCAGGCTCCAGGCCTCGGCAACACGCGCTGCCATCCCGGGATGATGGTTGCAACGAGGTAGGGTGCCGCGAGACCGAAGCCGAGTGCCAGAAAGATCCCGATCGCGAGCACAGCGGGCGCGATCAACGCGAAGCCGAGAGCGGCACCCATAAACGGGGCCGTGCACGGGGTCGCGACGATCGTTGCCAGAACTCCGGTGAAGAACGTGCCGGTCAGGCCCGACCGGCCGGCCAGCCTTGCGCCGGTACCGGCGAAGTGCGCCCCGAAGGTAGCGACACCGGAGAGGCTCAGCCCCATCGCCAAAAGGATATAGGCGATCACCGCGACAAAGACCGGTGTCTGCAGCTGAAAGCCCCAGCCGATCGCGCGACCGCCGCCGCGCAGAGCCAACAACGCGCCACCGAGTGCGGCAAAGCTCAGGAGCACTCCCGCCGTATAGGCGAGCCCGTGGCCCAGCTGCTCCGAGCGGTGGCCGTGCGCCTGCCTGGCGAGGCTCAGGAGCTTCAACGACAGGATCGGGAAGACGCAAGGCATGGCGTTGAGAACGATGCCGCCGAGAAAGGCCAGCAGCAACGCCTGCCACCCGGCGAGGCCATTCTCGG
>DASQCY010000350.1:0-2479 GCA_035634495.1 Allostellaceae bacterium | reverse complement strand
CTAGTAACGGAGACTAATTTACTGGATCGCAAATGGCTTAATTATTTGTGCTTTCTCTTATTGGCGATTGCGGAACATGCCGACGGCACTCGTTGATTCAATCACATCTGAGCAAGGCTCGTTCAATCGCGGCAAAACCCGCTAAGCTATTTTTCTTTGGATCGGTAATGCAAATGTGCGTCCGGTTACATCCTCCCGCTCCCCGAAACCGGGCCCCTCGCGACCGGCCTCCATGTCCGTTGGCGGCCGGTCGCTCCCTTTTCACGTTACACTGAGCGGCTCGAGAAGTTTGCTTTCGATCGGTGAGATCGCGACATCGTTGTCGGTGAGGTGAAGCCTATTGCGGCGGTGAGGGTCTAGATCGCGGCGGGATCATCGAATCCGGCAAACGTAATCTCATAATGTCAATATCGGGTAAGCCGTGCTGTGTTCTTGGCACTATGGTGTGCCTAGCGCCCAGGTACCCCGTCATCGAGGGATTAATGGATTGGACTACAGCGCAAAGCAGAGGGTGGGGCTCGAAGCTGCCCCCTGGTTATTTCGCGAACGACTGAGCAGCATCTACTGCAGGTTCGACTAAATCACGTCCCCCGCTCGCGCACTCGGATATAGCGATGGATTATCAGGCTCATTTCGCGCAAGCACTGGCCAAACTGCAGGACGAGCGCCGGTATCGAGTTTTTGCCGACCTCGAGCGCCACGCCGGTCGCTTTCCACGCGCCACGTGGCATTCCCCTCATGGTGCGCGCGACGTCGTGATCTGGTGCTCGAACGATTATCTCGGCATGGGCCAGCATCCCAAGGTAATAGGCGCCATGATCGAGACCGCGACCCGCATGGGCACCGGCGCCGGCGGCACCCGTAACATCGCTGGCACCAATCACCCGCTGGTCGACTCGAGCGCGAGCTTGCTGACCTCCATCGCAAGGAAGCAGCCCTCGTCTTCACCTCGGGCTACATCTCCAATGAGACCGGCATCTCAACGCTGGCCAAACTCATCCCGAACTGCGTGATCCTGTCGGACGCGCTCAACCACAACTCGATGATCGAGGGCGTGCGCAAGTCCCGTTGCGAGAAGCAGATCTTCCGCCACAACGACATGGCGCATCTCGAAACGCTGCTGCGCTCGGCAGGCGACCGGCCCAAATTGATCGTGTTCGAGAGCCTCTACTCCATGGATGGCGACTTGGCCCCGACCCAGGCAATCTGCGATCTCGCCGCGCGCTACGGCGCCATGACCTATATCGACGAGGTGCACGCAGTCGGCATGTACGGACCGCGTGGCGGCGGGATTGCGGCGCGCGACGGCACCATGGAACGGATCGACGTGATTGAAGGCACGCTCGCCAAGGCGTTCGGCTGCCTTGGTGGCTATATCGCGGGATCCGCACAGCTGATCGACGCGGTGCGTTCGTACGCGCCGGGCTTCATCTTTACGACCGCGCTGCCGCCCGCGGTGTGCGCGGCGGCAACGGCCGCGATTCGCCACCTCAAGGTCTCCGAGTGGGAGCGCGAGCGCCACCAGAATCGCGCCGGCCGCACCAAGGCGGTGCTCGCCACCGCCGGGCTGCCAATCATGGAGAACGATACCCACATCGTGCCTGTGTTCGTCGGCGATCCGGAGCGTTGCAAGCAGGCGAGCGATCTCCTGCTCGCGCGGCATGGGATCTACATCCAGCCGATCAACTATCCGACCGTTGCCAAAGGCACCGAGCGGCTGCGCATCACGCCCTCACCCAATCATGACGACGAGTTGATCGACGAGCTCGCCGACGCGCTGGTCGACGTGTGGGAAGAGCTCGGCCTGCCACTGAACCGGCGCGCGCTTGCCGCGGAATAACTTACACTTGGATCGACCATGACCGCCAACAACGATCCGTCATCCGCGGGCGCCGGGCGCGCGAAATTCTCGCGCCGGCGGCTCGTGCCGCTGGTCGTGGTCGTGGTCGCGTCGGGCGTCGTGATCGCGATGGGCTGGCAGCGCCAGCTTTCGTTCGAGACCTTGGCGCGTCACTACGAAGTGCTGCGGGAGTTCATCGCGGCGCACGAAGTGTCCGCGGTCCCGGCCTACATCGCCCTCTATATCGTGGCGGTCGCGCTGTCGGTCCCGGTCGGCGCCTATCTCACGGTCACCGGCGGAATTCTGTTCGGTGCCGTTCTCGGAGGGGCGGCGGCGGTGGTCGGTGCGACGATCGGAGCGATTTGCATCTTCCTGATCGCAAAGAGCGCGATCGGCGAGTACTTCGTGCGCCGGGCGGGCCGATTGGCGGAAAAGGTGGCGCAAGCCTTTCGCGCCGATGCCTTCAACTACTTGCTGTTTCTGCGGCTGGTGCCGATTTTTCCATTCTGGCTCGTCAACCTCGTTCCGGCGCTGTGTGGGGTCCCGCTCGCGACCTTCGTGGCGGCGACTGCGCTCGGCATCATCCCCGTCACCTTCGCGTTTGCCTTCGTCGGCGCCGGCCTCGACAGCGTGATCGCC
>DASQCY010000349.1:0-2880 GCA_035634495.1 Allostellaceae bacterium | reverse complement strand
GACCGCCTTCTAGGTTGTGCATGACGTCGATGCCCTACGAGACCTCGCCGCAACACGGGATATCTGCGCGACGCCTGATACCGCTCGGTCTGCTTGTCGCCGCCGGGATCACCTTCGTCGCCGTCGGCGGGCACCATTATCTGACCTTCGCCGCCCTGGCCGAGAACCGCGATTGGCTGTCCAGCCTCGTTCAGCGCTGGGGGTTTGTCGCGGCCTTTCTCTACATTGCGGTCTACGCCCTCTTGGTCGCGCTGTCGGTTCCAGGCAGCGCGGTGTTGACCATCGCCGGCGGGTTTCTGTTCGGAACATGGCTCGGCACCTTGTGCGCCGTCCTCGGCGCGACATTGGGCGCGACCGGGATTTTTCTCGCCACCCGCGCCGGCCTCGGCGGGCTCGCACGGCGCGCAGGACCGCTCGTCGGCAAGCTCGAAGCAGGGTTTCGCGCCGACGCGTTCAATTACCTGCTGGTGTTGCGGCTGGTCTTCATTTTCCCGTTCTGGCTCGTCAATCTCGTTCCGGCATTGGCCGGCGTCAGGTTGTCGACCTTTATCTTGGCCACCTTTCTCGGGATCATCCCGGGTGCCTTCGTCTATGCCAGCCTCGGGAACGGCCTCGGCAATGTCGTCGGAGAACCCGGTCTGGGTGTCTTGCTGCGGCCGAGCGTGCTCGGCCCGGTCGTCGGGCTTGTCATCCTGGCGCTGATCCCGGTTGGGTATAAGCGCTGGCGCACCAAAAGGCCCGCATGACCCGGTCTATGGCACCCGACCTTTGCGTCATCGGTGCCGGATCGGGGGGGCTCGCGGTCGCCGCAGGTGCGGCGCAGATGGGTGCCGAGGTGGTGCTGGTCGAGCGCGCCGCGATGGGCGGCGACTGCCTGAACTTTGGCTGTGTGCCGTCGAAATCACTGCTTGCCGCAGCGCGCATCGCAGACCTCTGGCGGCATGGGACGGCGCTCGGCATCGCCTATGCTCGCCCACATATCGATTTCGCCGCAGTCGCCGACAGCGTCCAGAGGGTGATCGCCGAGATTGCGCCGAATGATTCGGTGGAGCGGTTCGAAGGTTTCGGCGTTCGAGTACTGCGCGCCGAGGCACGCTTTACGAGCCCGCGCACGGTGCGCGCCGGAGATGTCGAAATTCGGCCGCGACGTTTTGTGATCGCGACCGGCTCGCAGCCGGCGATACCGCCGATCCGCGGGCTCGACGAGGTCCGCTATCTGACCAACGAGAGCATCTTTGCCAACCGCCAATTGCCCGAGCACCTGATCGTGATCGGCGGTGGACCGATCGGCATCGAGATGGCGCAGGCGCATCGCCGGCTGGGCGCGCGGGTCACGGTGCTCGATGTCGGCCCGCTGCTGCCCCGCGACGATCCGGAACTCAGCGCCGTCCTCGCCGAGCGGCTCTGGTCCGAAGGCATTGTCGGCCGTCCCGGGGTAGAGATTGCCGAGGTCGAGCGGGCGGGTCAGGTCATCCGCGTCCGCCTCGAAAGCGGCGAGCAGATTTCCGGATCCCATCTCCTGATCGCCGCGGGACGGCGCCCCACCGTCGAGGCGCTCGATCTCGCAGCTGCCGGCATTGCTTCGACGGCAAAAGGTATCACCGTCGACGCGCGGCTGCGCACGACAAACCGCCGCGTCTTTGCCATCGGCGATGTCGCGGGCGGGCCGCAATTCACGCACGTCGCGCTCTATCACGCCGGCATAGTGATCCGGAACGCGCTGTTTCGGATCCCGGCCAAAGTCGACTATCGGGCATTGCCCTGGGTCACCTATACCGATCCCGAGCTCGCCCAGGTCGGGTTGACCGAGGCCGAGGCGCGCGCCATCGAGCGGGCTTCACGCGTGCTGCGTTGGCGCTTTGTCGAAAACGACCGAGCACAAACCGAGCGCGAGACCGAGGGTATGGTCAAGGTCGTGACCCGCGCCAATGGCCGCATACTCGGCACTTCGATCCTCGGCGCCGGGGCCGGTGATCTGATCCTTCCTTGGGCGTTGGCGATCTCGCAAAAACTCAAGATCGGCGCACTGGCCAATCTGATCGTGCCGTACCCGACGCGCGGCGAGGCAAGCAAGCGAGCGGCGGGAAGCTATTATACTCCGACTTTGTTCTCCGCGCGCACCCGGCGCCTCGTCCGGCTGTTGGCGCGGCTCGGTTGACGCGAGCGAGGTCGTGCTGCTGAAGAGCCTGTCGGCCCGTCTTCTGGTCCTCACCATCTTTTTCGTAATGGTGAGCGAGGTGCTGATCTTTGTGCCGTCGGTCGCCCGCTTCCGCATGACTTATTTCGAAAATCTCCTCGCCGCGGGGCACATCGCAATAATGGCCGTCGAGGCGAGTGCGACCGGTGAGCTCCAGCAGGGTCTCACCGACAAGCTCCTCGCCCAGGTCGGCGCGCGAGGCGTCGCCCTCCATCGCCGCGATGGCACCGTCTTGAGGCTCGATAGCAGCAACCCTCCGCAACCTGATGTCACGATTAACCTCACTCATCCCGACATCCTGCTGGCCATCAGGGGCTCCTTTCTCACCTTGCTCGGCGCTGGCAACCGCGTGCTGCGGGTGCTCGGCCCGTCGACGACCGACAGCGCGGAAACGGTGGAGGTGTTGCTCGATGAAGCGCCTTTGCGGGGCGAGATGTGGGATTTCGGCATCCGGATCCTCGAGCTGTCGGTCGTGATCTCGCTGGTCACCGCGGCGCTCGTCTATCTCAGCCTGCAATGGCTGCTGGTGCGGCCGATGCGGCGGATCACCGCGAACATGATGAATTTTCGCGAGGATCCGGAGGATGCCTCGCGGATGATCACAGCCGGTGGAAGAACGGACGAGATCGGCGTCGCCGAGCGCGAGCTCGGAGTGCTTCAGAAGACCGTGCGCCAGGCGCTTG
>DASQCY010000348.1:0-2948 GCA_035634495.1 Allostellaceae bacterium | reverse complement strand
GCTGTTCGAAGAGGATGGCGCCTGGAAGGTGGAAGGCGATCCGACCGAGGGGGCGCTCTATCCGTTCGCGACCAAGCTCGGCATGGAACGGCAGGCCGAGCTGGCTGCGTCTCCGCGCATCGACGCCATCCCGTTCGAGTCTGAGCACAAGTTCATGGCGACACTGCACAAATCCGCGGACGGCAAGGAACTCCTGTTCGTCAAGGGCGCGCCCGAAGTCATCCTTGAGCATTGCGACCGACAGCAGACCGCCGGCGGCGAGCCGAAGCCGATCGATCGGGCACACTTTATGAGCGCCTCCGACAAGCTCGCCGGCCAGGGCGAGCGCGTGCTGGCGCTCGCCTGGCTCGAGAATCCGGGCCTGAAGGCGGGCAGCCTCGCCCCCACCGACCTACCGATAAATCTCGTCCTTCTCGGCCTGATCGGCCTGCTCGACCCGCCGCGCAAGGAAGCGATCGAGGCAGTGCAGGAATGTCATGGCGGTGGGATCCGCGTGACGATGATAACGGGCGATCACAAGATCACTGCTGCGGCCATCGCCAAAATGCTCGGCATCGGGGACGGGAGGACGGCAGTCACCGGCTCAGAGATCGAGGATATGGACACTGCCACGCTGGAGGAGCGGGTCCACGACGTCGACGTATTCGCCCGTGCGAGCCCTGAGCACAAGCTCCGTCTGGTGAAAGCTATCCAGGCTAACAAGCAGATTGTTGCCATGACCGGCGATGGTGTGAACGACGCGCCAGCATTGAAGAAAGCCGATATCGGCGTGGCAATGGGGATTAAGGGCACCGAGGTCACAAAGGAAGCAGCCGGCATGGTCCTCGCCGATGACAACTTCGCCTCGATTACGGCTGCGGTCAAAGAAGGGCGCACCGTCTACAACAACATCGAGAAGGCCATCCTCTTCATGCTGCCGACCAACGTCGCCCAGGCACTGGTTATCATGGTGGCGATCTTCCTCGGCTTCACCCTGCCGATCACGGCGCCGCAGGTGCTGTGGGTCAACATGGTGACTTCGGTCGCATTAGGCCTGGTCATCTCGTTCGAGCCGCACGAGCTCGACGTGATGAACCGGCCGCCGCGCGCGGTTGACCGGCCGATCCTGACTGGCTTCGGGATTTGGCGGGTGGTTTTCGTCGGTCTGGGCCTGCTCGCTGTCACGCTGTGGGCGTTTTTCTGGATGAAGTCGCAGGGTGCATCGGATCAGCTTGCCCGCACCGTTTCGGTCAATATGATCACCATCGGCCAGGTGTTTTATCTGCTGAACAGCCGCTATCTGCTAGACAACTCGCTCTCATTCACGGCACATCTCGGCAACAAGTACCTGCCGCTCGGCATCGGCGCGGTCGTGGTGCTGCAGCTCCTGTTCACTTATGCGCCGCCGCTGCAGCGCCTGTTCGACAATGAAGCCATCCCGCTTTGGGTCTGGCCGTGGCTTTTCCTAGGTGGACTGGTGTTCTTTCTCGTTGTGGAAGCGGAGAAGCTCATCATCCGTTCGTCGAGCTCCTTGCAGAGAGCGGTCACCGCGCTGGAGGCGGGGACTTGACGCAGCAGCCTCACGCATATCCTCGTCGAACGGGAGGTCGAGGCGCAGATGGAAACGCAAGTCGAGAGCCACGAGCGAACCGGCCACGGTTATGTGTCCACCGGCCACTTGCCGTCACCCGAGATGGTGAAGGCATTGGTGTCCGAGGCCTACAAGCGTTTCAAATCAAACGCTGAAGGACGCAACTCGGACGTCTACCCCGCGCTCGCCGGGGTGCCCAGCGACTTGTTCGGCGTGTGCATGGTCGGCACCAGCGGCAATGTTTATGCGGTCGGGGACACGGACCACCCGTTCTCGCTCATGAGCGTCTCCAAGCCTTTCGTATTCGCGCTGGTTTGTCAGTCGATTGGCGGCGAGCGGGCCCGGGAGAAGCTCGGGGCAAACAGCACAGGACTACCATTCAATTCGCTCGCCGCAATCGAACGCAGCGTCGATGGGCGAACCAACCCTATGGTGAATGCCGGGGCCATAGCAACAACGAGTCTCGTGCCGGGTACGACCGCCGAGGCCAAGTGGAAATTCATTCACAGCGGCCTGTCCCGCTTTGCCGGGCGAAAGCTGCAATTGAACGAGGAGGTTTATGTCTGCGCCTCGCAGACGAACTTTCGCAACCAGAGCATCGCGCGCCTGCTGCAGAGCTATGGCCGGATCTATTTCGATCCGGCGCAGGCGACTGACCTCTACACCAGGCAATGCTCCCTCAACGTGAGCGCCAAGGATCTGGCGGTGATGGGCGCAACCTTGGCTGACGGCGGGTTGAATCCGCTCACCCGGGAACGCGTGGTCGACGCCATAGTCTGCCACTACACGCTGGCTGTCATGTCGACGGCAGGATTATACGAGACCTCCGGCGATTGGCTTTACGACATTGGGCTGCCCGGCAAGAGCGGAATCAGCGGCGGGATCGTCACGGTCTCTCCGGGCAAGGGCGGATTGGGGACTTTCTCCCCGCTGTTGGACAGCGCGGGAAACAGCGTCAAGGGGCAGTTGGTCGCCAAGTTTCTTTCGCAACACTTGGGAATGGATCTGTTCGTCTCGGAACCTGAGAAATAGCGTCCGCCGCATGGTCGGACCAGGTAAATCGATCGCTTCTAACCGGTGTCATTGTGTCATGAACCGCATCCGCATCGTCCATGAAACGCAGTACCATTACAATCAACCGGTCAAATTCGGTCCCCACCGCGCGCTGCTGCGGCCGCGCGAGGGACATGACGTGCATATTTCGCGGTCGCGCCTGAGTGTCGCGCCGGCCGCGGCGGTGCGTTGGCTGCGCGACATCTACGGCAATTCCATCGCCGTTCTCACGTTCGAGGAATCGTCACAAAGGCTCAGTGTCGCAAGCGAAGTGGACGTGGAGCTTTATGACGACAACCCCATCGAATGCCTGATCGAGCCAACC
>DASQCY010000347.1:0-4796 GCA_035634495.1 Allostellaceae bacterium | reverse complement strand
TTCAAGTTCGCCTCTTACGAAATCGGCCAGTCGATCAAGGGGGTGAAGAACCCGGATTATTATCACCAGGGGCTGCCCTATCTCGACGGGTTTACCGGAATTTACGCCGATAAGCAGGCGGTACGGGTCGAGGCGATTCGCGGCGATCGTGCGGCGATCGAGTTCCGCGGATTTCCGCCCGCCGCCCGCGATGAGCTCGTCAACGCATTGGGCGACAAGATTACGGTGCAGGAGGGCGACTGGAATTGCAGCCACTTTCTAACTCCCAACCATAAGAGGAAGCCGTTCGACGACGTGCGGGTCCGCCGTGCCCTGAACCTCGCGATCGACCGCTGGCATGGCGCGCCGCAGCTCGCCAAGATCGCCATCGTGCACACGGTCGGCGGTGTCGCCTTCCCGGGTTCGCCGCTGGCGGCAGACAAGGAGGAATTGCAGGAGCTTGCCGGGTACTGGCCCGACATCGACAAATCGCGGGCGGAGGCGAAGCGGCTATTGAAGGAAGCGGGTGCAGAGGGGCTGAGCTTCGAGCTGTTGAACCGAACCGTGGACCAGCCCTACAAGTACGACGGCACCTGGGCGATCGACGAGTGGAGCAAAATCGGGCTGCACGTTACCCAGCGGGTGGTGCCGACCGGTCCCTGGTTCGACGCGATGCGCAAGGGCGACTTCGATGTCGTGCTCGAAGGCAATTGCAACAATGTGCCGAACCCGCCGCTCGACGTGCAGAAGTATCTGCCGCGCTCGGTTTTTACCGAGAATTACGGGAACTATGAGGACCAGCGGGAGATCGATCTCTATCACAAGATGCTGCATGAGCCTGATATGACCAAGCAGCACGCCCTGATGCGCGACTTTGAGAAGTACGTGCTCGACGACCAGGCGCACGAGATCTTTTTGCTGTGGTGGTACCGGATCGTCCCGTACCGGTCGTACGTGAAGGGCTGGAAGATCAGCCCGAGCCACTACCTTAATCAGGACCTCGGCACGGTCTGGCTCGACCAATAGGCTTGAGCCGGTGGACGCCACCAAATCCGTCCTGTTGGCGGTCGGTCTCGGCATCGCCATTGGGCTGACGGGCCCGACATTGGCAGGAGAGACCCCGCAACCGGGCGGCACTTTGTCCTATGTGATCGCCGCCGACGCGCCGCCGAGCTTCGACGCCCACCGCGAGGGAACATTCGCTACCGTCTATTCGGCGGCACCCTTCTACAGCGTGCTGATCCGCGTCGATCCGAGCGGTCCCTCCACGGCTACTGACTTCGTCTGTGATCTGTGTACCGAGATACCGCGGCCGACAGATGACGGTAGGACCTACACTTTCAAGATCCGGGACGGGGTCAGGTTCCACGACGGCTCGCGGCTCAGCGCCGATGACGTGGCGGCGAGCTGGAACAAGATCATCGACCCCCCCGAAGGTGTTTCCAGTGCGCGCCAGAGCCACTATATGATGGTCGACAAGGTCGATGCGCCAGACCGAGTGACCGTCGTCTTCCACCTGAAGTTCGCGACCAGTGCCTTTCTGCCGGCGCTCGCCGATCCTTTCACCTGGATCTACAAGAAGGAGATCCTCGACAACGATCCGCGTTGGTATGAGAAAAATATTCTGGGCTCGGGCCCATTCAAATTGGTCAGTTACGAGGTTGGCTCGACCATCAGGGGGGTGCGCAACCCTGACTATTACCACCCGGGTCTCCCTTACCTGGACGGCTTTACCGGCCTTTATGCTCCCAAGCAGGCCGTGCGGGTCGATGCCATCCGCAGCGATCGCGCCGCGATCGATTTCCGCAATCTGCCGCCTGCAGCGCGCGATGAGCTCGTCGGTGCGCTCGGCGACAAGATCACCGTGCAGCAAAGCGATCTGAACTGCGGCAACCTGTTCACGCCCAACCAAAAGAAAAAGCCCTTTGACGATGGCCGGGTTCGGCGCGCGCTGACCCTTGCTGTGGATCGCTGGAACGGCGCAGCGGCGCTGGCCAAGATCGCCACAGTGCACACGGTTGGCGGTATTGTGTTTCCGGGATCACCGCTGGCAGCGAGCCGCGAGGAGCTGGAGAGCATCGCCGGGTTCTGGCCGGACATCGGGAAGTCGCGGACCGAGGCGAGGCGTCTATTGCAAGAAGCAGGGGCCGACGGGCTCTCCTTCGAGCTTTTGAACCGGGATCTCGACCAGCCGTTCAAATATGTCGGCACTTGGCTTGTCGACCAGTGGAGCAAGATTGGCCTCAACGTCACACAACGCATCGTGCCGGTCGGCCCCTGGTTCGAAGCAATGCGCAACGGCAGTTTCGACGTGACCCTCGAGGGCAATTGTCAGAGCGTGATCAACCCAGTACTCGACGTCCAGAAATACTTGCCGCGATCGGTCTTCACCGAGAATTACGGAAACTTCGAAGATCAGCACGAGATAAATCTCTACCAGAAGGTGCTGCGCGAGACCGATCTGCCGAAGCAGCGAGCGTTGATGCGCGATTTCGAGAAATACGTTCTCGACGACCAGGCTCATGAGCTGTTCTTGCTATGGCAGCATCGGATCGTTCCACACCGTTCCTATTTAAAGGGCTGGAAGATAAGCCCAAGCTTTTATGTCAATCAGGATTTGTCGACCGTCTGGCTCGACAGGTAGGCGAGCATGACCGTGGCTGCGATCGACGGACATCCGCTCCTCGAAGTCAGGGGGCTGCGGATGCATTTCCCGGTCACCGAAGGGATCGTCGTGCACCGCAAGGTCGGCGAGGTGAAGGCCGTCGACGGTGTCGACTTTACGGTCCGCCGCGGCGAGACCCTTGGGCTCGTCGGTGAGAGCGGCTGCGGCAAGACCACGACTGGCCGCTGCATCCTGAGGCTCGAGCGACCGACCGCCGGTGCGATCCTCTATGACGGCATCGACATCGCCAAGGCGGAGGGCAAAGAGCTGTTGGCCTTGCGGCGCCGCATCCAGGTCATTTTTCAGGACCCGTACAGCTCGCTCAATCCGCGGATGAAAGTCGGCGAGATCATCGGCGAACCGATCATGGTCCACGGGATCGAACGCGATGCCGGACGGCGCGGCGCTCGTGTGCGCGAGCTGCTGTCGGTCTGCGGCCTCGATCCGAAATTTGCCGACCGTTATCCCCATGAGATGTCGGGCGGCCAACGGCAGCGTGTCGGAATCGCGCGGGCGCTGGCGCTCGAACCGGAGTTTATCGTCTGTGACGAGGCGGTATCCGCGCTCGACGTGTCGATCCAGGCGCAGGTGATCAACCTGCTCGAGGATCTGCGAGAGCGGTTCGGTCTAACCTATCTCTTCATCGCGCATGACCTCTCGGTCGTGCGGCACCTGTGTCAGCGCGTAGCAGTGATGTATCTCGGCCGGGTCGTCGAGCTGGCGGCGTGTGACGAGCTGTTCGACAACCCGCTCCACCCCTATACCCAGGCGCTGCTGGCCGCGGTGCCAGTGCCCGATCCGAGCGTCGAGGCGTCCCGCCATTTTCGGCCGGTCCAGGGCGAGGTGCCGAGCCCGATCAATCCGCCTTCGGGTTGCGTGTTTCATCCGCGCTGCCCGATCGCGGTCGAGAGCTGCAAACAGATCCGCCCGGAGCTGCGCGAAGTGCGGCCGGCCCACTGGGTCGCCTGCAGCGAAGTTCGCATGTAAAATGTTAAGGACTGCGATGGTCCACGCGGAGAGGAAGGCGAGAATGAACCTAAGATCAGGGCTGGTAGCTCTAGCCGTCCTCACAACCGCTGCGCCTACACTGGCGCAGGAGACGCCGAAACAGGGTGGCATGTTCACCTACATGATCCCCGCCGACGCTCCGCCGAGCCTCGATGGCCATCGCGAGACCACCTATGCGACCGTTCATACCGCAGCGCCATTCTACAGCACGTTGATTCGGATCAACCCGGAAAACCCGTCTTCGACCACCGACTTCGTCTGCGACCTGTGCACGACGATGCCGCAACCGAGCGATGACGGGAAGACTTACACCTTCAAGATCCGCGACGCCGTCAGATTCCACGACGGATCTCCGCTGACCGCGGCCGACGTGGCGGCGAGCTGGAACGCGATCATCCATCCGCCTGAAACGACAACCAGCGCTCGTGAGAGCTACTACATCATGGTCGACACGGTCGAGGCGCCAGATCCGTCGACTGTGGTGTTCCGTCTGAAGTTTGCCACCGGTGCCTTTCTGCCGGCGCTCGCCGACCCCTTTGCCTGGATCTACAAAAAGGAGATCCTCGACAAGGACCCGCGCTGGTACGAAAAGAACGTTTTGGGCTCCGGCCCGTTCAAGTTCGCCGGGTACGAAATCGGCCAGTCGATCAAGGGAGAGCGCAACCCCGATTATTATCACCAGGGACTGCCCCGACTAGACGGTTTCACTGGTATTTATGCCGAAAAGCAGGCGGTGCGGGCCGAGGCGATCCGCGCCGACCGGGCGGCGATGGAGTTCCGCGGGTTGCCGCCCGCGGCGCGCGACCAGCTGGTGAAGGAGGTCGGCGACAAGCTCGCGGTGCAAGAGAGCGACTGGAACTGCGGCAATCTGGTGACCCCCAATCACAAGAAGAAGCCGTTCGATGATGTTCGCGTCCGTCGGGCGCTGCTACTGGCCGTCGACCAATGGCACGGCGCCCCGGCGCTCGCCAAAATCGCCAATGTCCACACCGTCGGCGGCATTGTCTTCCCGGGTTCGCCGCTGGCGGCGACCAACGAGGAGCTGCAGCAGCTCGCCGGGTTCTGGCCCGACATCGAGAAGTCGCGCGCCGAGGCCAAGCGCCTGCTGAAAGAGGCGGGGGCCGAGGGACTGAGCTTCGAGCTG
>DASQCY010000346.1:0-4474 GCA_035634495.1 Allostellaceae bacterium | reverse complement strand
CAGCTTGTTTGCCGAGGGTGCCTTCAGCGCCGCCTTCGTCCCGCTCTTCGCCGGAACCATGGCCGAGCACGGCAAGGAGCCGGCGCGAATCTTCGCCGAGGATGCGCTCGCCGTGCTGCTCGCCGCACTTCTCGGCTTTGTCCTCCTCGCCGAGATCTTCATGCCCACGGTCATTGACGTGATCGCCCCGGGTTTCCGGCGGGAGCCCGAGAAGTTCGAGCTTGCCGTCGATCTCGCCCGGATCACCTTTCCTTACCTCTTGTTCATCGCGCTCGTGGCACTTCAGGGCGGGGTCCTGAACTCGGTCGAGCGCTTCGCCGCAGCCGCCGCTACCCCGATCTTGTTGAACTTGTTCTTGATCGTTGCGCTGTTGATGATGCGGCAGTTTGGCTGGCGTGACGGGCGTGCCCTCGCTTGGGCGGTCACCGCTGCCGGGTTTGCACAATTCTTGTGGCTGTTGTTCGCTTGCGAGCGCGCCGGGCTGGCGTTGCGTCTGCCCTTGCCTCGGCTAACGCAAGGCGTGCGCCGCACCCTGGCGGTGATGGCGCCGGGCACGATCGGCGCCGGGGTCACGCAGCTCAATCTGCTGATCTCGACTGCCCTCGCCTCGCTCTTGCCCAGCGGCTCGGTCTCCTATCTCTATTACGCCGACCGTCTGAATCAGCTGCCACTCGGGGTCGTCGGGATCGCCGTCGGCACCGCCATTCTTCCGTCGCTGTCGCGCCAGGTCCGGCTCGGGCATCTTTCCGACGCGGTAGCGACGCAAAATCGCGGAATCGAATTGGCAGTCTTGCTGACTCTGCCTGCGGCGATCGCTCTTGGGGTTCTCGCGACACCGATTCTTTCAGTGCTGTTTGAACGCGGCGCCTTCGGCTCGACCGATACCGCGGCGACCGCTGCGGCGCTGGCGGCCTATGCGGCGGGGCTCCCGGCCTTTGTCCTGATCAAGGTGCTGGCGCCCGCCTTCTTCGCCCGCCACGACACGGCGACCCCGGTCAAGGTCGCGGTTGCAGCGATGGCGGTCAATTTGTGTCTGACGCTCGTTCTGATGCAGCTTCTGGCGCATGTCGGGATCGCCCTCGCAACGACCGTCGCCGGCTGGCTGAACGCGCTCGTCTTGCTCGCACTCCTGATCCGGCGCCGGCATTTCGGGTTTGACCGGCGGGCGCGGCGCAACCTGCCGCGGGTCGGCGCAGCGGCGCTCGCCATGGGGGTGGTCCTGGCGGCGATGCGGATCGCACTCGGGCCGATGCTCGCGGGTCACGCCATGTTGCAAGTGGGCGCGCTTGCTGTGCTGGTCGGTGCCGGGCTCGCCACCTTCGCAGCACTGGCGCTCGTCCTCGGGATCGCCGATTGGCGCGATCTCATGGGACGGTTGCGCAGGCAACCGGCTTGACCGGCGCCTCATTGGAGCGGTAACAGCGCGGCCACCGCCGCGCATTCGAGGTCCGATGAACCGCATCTTCTCCGGCATCCAGCCGACCGGCAACCTGCATCTCGGCAATTACCTCGGTGCGATCCGCAACTGGGTCGCGTTGCAGCACGATTACGACTGCATCTTTTGCATCGTCGACCTGCACGCGCTGACCCAGCCGCAGGACCCCGCCGAATTGCGCGCCACGACGCGCGAGGTCACGGCCGCGTACATCGCCGCAGGGATCAGCCCCGAGCGCTGCATCATCTTCAACCAGAGCATGGTTTCGGCGCATGTCGAGCTCGCCTGGCTCCTCGCCTGCTTGACCCCGCTCGGCTGGCTCAACCGGATGACGCAATTCAAGGAGAAGGCGGGGAAAAATCGCGAGATGGCCGGCCTCGGTCTCTACGCCTATCCCGTCCTGATGGCGGCGGACATCCTGGTGTACAAGGCGACGCACGTTCCGGTCGGCGAAGACCAGAAGCAGCATCTCGAACTCGCGCGCGACATTGCCGGTGCCTTCAACCGGCGATACGAGCGTGATTTCTTCCCGTTGCCCGAGCCGCAGATCTTCGGCTCGGCGACACGAGTGATGAGCCTGCGCGACGGCACCAAGAAGATGTCGAAATCGGACAGCTCGGACTATTCGCGGATCAACATGACCGACGACGCCGATGTGATCGCGCTGAAGATCCGCCGGGCCAAGACCGACCCCGAACCATTGTCGGAGACGCTGGCCGAGCTAGAGCGCCGCCCCGAAGCAGACAATCTGATCGGCATCTATGCCGCTCTCTCCGGGCTCTCGAGGGAGCAGGCGCTGGCCCGCTTCGCCGGCCGGAACTTCTCCTACTTCAAAGAGGCGCTGTCGGAGCTTGCGGTCGAGGTGCTGGGCCGCATTGGCAGAGAGATGGGCCGGCTGATGGCGGACCCCGGGTATATTGATGGGGTGCTCCACCGCGGGGCGGAGCGCGCCAGCGTGATCGCCTATCCTGTCTTGCGCGAAGCGCAAGCGATAAGCGGCTTGCTGCGGCCCTGACACGGACGTTGGGGCGAGCGGATCAACCAAAGCGGACGTGGCGAAAAGGTAGACGCAGCAGACTTAAAATCTGCTTCTCGTGAGGGAGTGCGGGTTCGAGTCCCGCCGTCCGCACCAACGCCGGTAGTGCGGCGGCTCAGAACGGGTCGAGCTCGGTATCCCAGTAGAGATAGTCGCGCCAGCTCTCGTGCAGATAGTTGGGCGGGAACGCGCGGCCGTTTTGCTGCAGCAGGTAAGTGGTCGGCTGGACCGGGCGGCGGCGCGGGTACATCCCGCTCTCGCGCGGCAGCCGGTTGCCCTTCCACAAATTGCAGGTCGCGCACGCTGTGACAACGTTGGTCCAGATCGTGCGCCCACCGCGCGATCGCGGGACGAGGTGGTCGAAGGTCAGCTCGTGCGAGGGATAGGGCTCGCCGCAATACTGGCACGTAAAGCGGTCGCGCAGAAAGACGTTGAACCGGGTGAATGCCGGATGCCGCGCTGCCGGCACGTATTCTTTCAACGAGACGACGCTCGGCAATTGCATCTCCAAAGAGGGGCTGTGCACGCGGACGTCGTAATGGTCGATGATATTGACGCGATCGAGAAAGACCGCCTTGATCGCGTCCTGCCAGGACCACAGGGACAGCGGAAAGTAACTCAACGGCCGAAAGTCGGCGTTGAGCACGAGAGCCGGGCAATTGTCCAGGCAAACGGTCACGCAAAACCCGTCCCGCTTATCCTCGCTCGCGGGCCGGAATAGCACGCGATTGTTACCGCTTGATAACGGATCGGCCGTGCGGAGACAAGATTCCGGGGCAAGATTTCGCAGCTCAGCGGGTCGGGACCGGCTTTTCTCCGTGGTAATCGTAAAACCCGCGGCTCGTCTTGCGGCCGAGCCAGCCGGCCTCGACGTATTTGACGAGCAGCGGGCAGGGCCGGTACTTGCTGTCGGCGAGCCCCTCGTAGAGCACCTGCATGATCGCCAGGCAGGTGTCGAGCCCAATAAAATCGGCGAGCTCGAGAGGACCCATCGGGTGGTTGGCGCCGAGCTTCATCGCGGTGTCGATCGCCTCGACCGAACCCACCCCCTCATAGAGCGTGTAGACAGCCTCGTTGATCATCGGCAACAGGATCCGGTTGACGATAAAGGCGGGGAAATCCTCGGCGGCGACAGGCGTCTTGCCGAGCTTGAGCGCAAGGTCGCGGGTAAGCGCGAAAGTCTCCTCGTCGGTGGCGATGCCGCGGATCAGCTCGACTAGGCTCATCACCGGCACCGGGTTCATGAAATGCATGCCGATGAACTTGCCCGGCCGATCGGTCGACGACGCGAGCCGGGTGATCGAGATCGACGAGGTGTTGGTCGCGATCAGCGCCTCGGGCTTCAGCGTTGGGATCAGTTTCTTGAAGATTTCGCGCTTGATCTCCTCCCGCTCGGTTGCGGCCTCGATCACCATGTCGCAATCGCCGAACAGCGCGTAGTCGAGACCGGTGCGGACGCGCTGCAGCGCAGCCGCTTTGTCTTCCTCACGGATCTTGCCGCGGCTGACCTGGCGCGACAGGTTGCGACCGATGGTTTCGCGGCCGCGCTGCAGCGCCTCCTCGCCGACATCGGTCAGCGCGACCTCGAAGCCGGCGAGCGCGCAGACATGGGCGATGCCGGCGCCCATCTGCCCGGCGCCGATCACGCCGATGCGGCGCAACCCGTCGAGCGACACCGATCCCGCGGTCACTGGCGGCGCTCGAGCTCGGCGTCAAGCTCGGGAAGGATCTTGAACAAATCGCCGACGAGGCCGTAATCGGCGATCTGAAAGATCGGCGCCTCCTCGTCTTTGTTGATCGCGACGATCACCTTCGAATCCTTCATCCCGGCGAGATGCTGGATGGCACCCGAAATCCCGACCGCGATGTAGAGCTCGGGTGCGACGATCTTGCCGGTCTGGCCGACCTGATAATCATTCGGGACAAAGCCGGCGTCGACCGCGGCGCGCGAGGCGCCGACCGCCGCACCGAGCTTGTCGGCGACCTTTTCCAGGAGGTGAAAG
>DASQCY010000345.1:0-1537 GCA_035634495.1 Allostellaceae bacterium | reverse complement strand
GTCGACTGGGTCGAGCGCATCCCGTTCATGGAAACCCGCAACTACGTGCAGCGGGTGATGGAGAACATGCAGGTCTATCGCGCGCGCTTCGGCGACCAGCCGCCGCTCGTCTCCGATTCCGACCTGCGGCGCGACCTGCGCCGCGACGCTGCCGCGCACTGACGCTGCCGCGCACTGACCCGGGCACCGATCCTCGCTTTGTCGGCTCCCGCGGTTAGTTGATGAAATCGACCTTTACGCCCTTGCGAACCATTTTCGCCAGCGCCTGAGCGTCCCAGTTGGTGAGGCGGACGCATCCGTGCGACTCGGTCTTGCCGATATGCGCCGGGTCCGGGGTGCCGTGGATGCCGTAGCCGTCGCCGAGATCGATCCAGGTATTGCCGACCGGATTGTTGGGACCGGCTGCGATGTCAAAGGGCTTTTTCGTCTTCACGCCCTTGAAGTTGAGCTTGGGCGTGTAGTGATAGGTCGGGTTCTCCACGACGGAACGAATGGGCAGCGTACCGCTGGGGGCGGGCCGTTCCTCGCTGCCGACCGAGGCCGGGTAAAAGCTGATCAGCTTTCCCTCGCCGTCCAGCGCGCGAACGGTGCGGTGGGATTTGTCCACCACGACTTTCGCCACCTTCGCCTCCGATGGCTTCCTCGCAACGTTCGGCACCATGATTTTGGTACCGGCGGTTTCGAGCGACGCCTTCGGGTTGAGTTGCGTCAATAGACCCGGATCGATGTGGAATTTCTCGGCGAGCAGCTCACGCGGGCCGGTGAAGTTGAGGGTCTTCAGCTCCGCCTTTTTTTCCAACCCCGCCGGAATGGTCTTGTTGAAAGGGCCCTTCACGTCCGCCGGCTGAATCTCGTACTCGACCAGCGCCGGGTCACTGGACGTCGCGGTCAGGCGCTCCCAGGTTTGCGGGTCGAGGTTACCGCTCGGCTTGATTCCGTTTGCGTCCTGAAACGCGGCCACAGCCTTTTGATAGTTGCTCCCGGTCTTGCCGTCGATCTGGCCGGGTGAGAAGCCGGCGCGATCGAGCAATATCTCGGCCTTGATGAGTGCGGCCGCGCTGGGAGCGCGCGCGCGTCCCTTGCCGGACGCCGCCGGCAACTGGGCCGCGTCGATGGCTTGCGCATCGAGCGCCGGAGGAGCGCTCGCCTTAGCACCCCCCTTTCTCGCCTTGGCGCTCGCCGCATCCGACATCGTCAGTCCTACCCCGGCGCAGATGACAACCGCGATCAAGCATTTGCCCACGAACATGCCGGTCGACGAAGGATCGTTGCCGGACTTAGCCTTCCGCCTCCTCCAGAGCGTGCAAATCCGGTTTTTGGCGCCCGGGACAGCGGCCCCGAGGACGTCAGCGAGCATTGTCATGGTCAGCTCCTGGTTTTCTTGGAAGAGGATCGATAGGCACGTGCACGATACCGGGCATGCGCCGCCGCTAGAGCGACGTGGTGGCCTAGCAGCAGCCCCGGAACCGACCTTTCCCGACGGCATAACGCGCCTGCTGGCGCTCCCGGAAGAACTCCACATACGTCATGATCGGCT
>DASQCY010000344.1:0-3308 GCA_035634495.1 Allostellaceae bacterium | reverse complement strand
AAGGTCGAGGCTGGCGTGCGCCTCGCCCAAACCTACATCCTGGGTCGGTTGCGGCGACAGACCTTCTTCTCGCTCGCCGAGTGCAACGCGGCGATCGCGACCGCGATGGAGCGCATCAATGCCCACGTGATGCGCCGCCTCGGGATCAGCCGGCGCGCGCTTTTCGAGAGCATCGAGCGGCCGGCACTGCGATCATTGCCGGCCGACGACTACGAGTACGCAGAGTGGCGCCTCGCCCGGGTCAACCTCGACTACCACGTCGAAGCGGCCGGCTTCCTCTACTCCGTGCCGCACGCCCTCATCCGCGAGCAGGTCGATGTGCGCCTGAGCAGTCGCACGGTCGAGATTTTCCATCGCGGCCAAAGGGTCGCAGCTCACGAGCGCCGCCACGGCGGACGCCGGCACGGCACCGATCCCGCTCACATGCCCAGTTCCCATCGGCGCTATGCCGAGTGGACGCCCGAGCGCTTCCGGCGCTGGGCACGCTCAATCGGTCCGAGCACCGAGGGGCTCGTCATAGCCGTGCTCTCCCACCGCCCGCATCCCGAGCAAGGCTTCCGCACCTGCCTGGGGGTCTTGCGCCTTTTCCGCGGGCTCGATCCCGCCCGAGCAGAAACCGTCTCGGCCCGGGCCGTTGCGATCGGCGCGCTCACCTACAAGAGCGTCGCTTCCATCCTGGCGAACAACCTCGATCGTGCCCAGCGCCAGCCCGAGAGCGCGGTAGTGATCGACCATCCCAACGTACGCGGCTCCCGCTACTTCCATTGAACGACGGAGAACCCTCATGCTCGCCCACCCAACGCTCGAACTCCTCCACGCACTTGGCCTGCACGGCATGGCCAAGGGCTACAAAGAGATCGGGGCCAACCCCGAGGCACGCTCCCTCGACCACGCCGAGTGGCTCGGCCTGCTGCTCGAGCATGAAATGACGTTGCGCCGGCAGAAGCGCTTTGAGACCCGCGCTCGCGCGGCGCGGCTTCGTCATCCGGCAAGCGTCGAGGACGTCGACTACCGCTCGCAGCGCGGGCTCGATCGGGCCCTGTTCCTCAAGCTAGCCGTCTGCGACTGGATCCGCAGCCATCGCAATCTGCTGATCACCGGGCCGTGTGGGGTCGGCAAAAGTTGGCTCGCCTGTGCGCTCGGACACAAGGCCTGCCGGGAGGATCTCTCGGTCCTCTACTATCGCGTGCCACGCCTCTTGGCGGCGCTCGCGCTCGCCCGGGGCGACGGCCGCTACGGAAAGCTCTTGCGCCAGCTGGCCCGGATCAATCTGCTCGTTCTCGACGACTGGGGACCCGAACCGCTCCTGCCCGAGCAAGCCCGCGACCTTCTGGAGATCGTCGAAGACCGCTACGAGACCGGCGCCATCCTGATCACCAGCCAAGTGCCCGTCGACCGCTGGTACGACATCATCGGCATCCCAACGCTCGCCGATGCCGTGCTGGACCGGGTCGTGCACAACGCCTACCGGATCGAGCTCTCAGGCGAAAGCCTGCGCAAGCGCAAGGCGCCGGAAACCAACGCTTGACCACTTCCGTCCCAACGATGATCATCCACCACGACCCGCAGGGGAACGCCGTCGCTCCTGGCCGCCTTCAGATCGGAATGGTGGCCGGCTTCACGTCGGAACAGCGACCGGCTTCAGATCGGAATCCCCGGCCGGCTTCGTCGGAATACGCAGGCATTGACGCGATCGAAGATGCGGCTCAGCGGCTTCACCGCTTGGAGAAGCAACTGGCCATAATAGTGCCGAGTTGGTCTATGGCGCCGCTCGTGGAAGCCTACCAGCCGATGCGCTGCGCATCATTCCTGGTCGCGGTAATCTTTGCGGCTGAGATCGGTGATGTGCGCCGCTTCGACAGCCCGCGACAGCTGATGTTGTTCCTTGGCCGGGTCCCGGCGGAAAGTTCGACCGGTGACACGGTCCGGCGGAAGGGCCTGACACTGGCCGGCAATCGGCGCGCCCGCCGGGCGCTGGTCGAGGCGGCCTGGACATACCGCTATCCCGCCAGGGTAAGCGAGACCCTGAGAGCCCGGTTGGACGGTCTGCCGAAAGCCGTACGCGACATCGCCTGGAAGGGGCAGATCCGGCTGTGCGCCCACTATCGGCGCCTGAGCGCCGCCGGGAAGAAGCTGCCAGTGGTCGTGGCGGCAATCGCCCGCGAGATCGCCGCATTCCTATGGGCTATCGGCCACGAAGTCGCTCCCGTGTAGGCGCAACCCGCCCCTTTTCTCTGCTGCACAGGGCCGGGGGTGGAGAAACGGTGGGGAACTCCCGTCGCTAGTTATGTGGCCGAGCTCGTGCTCGATGCCCGTCCTCTAGACCGAGGAAAGCCCCGAGACGAAAACACGGAAGGCGGTAGCCAACCCGCGGATAAGAGTCTGATCAACCGTCGTCTCTCGCTCCACCCCCTGCTCTGTGCAGCTTCAATCAAATAACTGCTCACGACCAAGAGCAGGCCGAATAATCACGCCTTACAATCGGGGGATTGATCGGGATAGGGGGGCATCTCGCGATGCCACCCCTCCCACACCACCTGGCATAGGGGTCCCTACCTCGGCGGTTCGAGAACTTGCGCTAACACGAACCGAACAGTGATGGGAGACCGAGCGATCTGAAGTAGGCATTGGAGAGACCCATCGAGAGGGCTCTACTTCGAGCCAGGCGCCACGGACCGCGGCCGCTGCCGGCAGTTTTACTTGCCGCATGCGCCGAGGTCCCGTGCGCGAGTAGGGCCGCGCGGCGGCGGCGTGGTGTTTTCCACTGTCGCCAAATGGCGGCCCGGAGTCGCAGCCGGACCCAACGAGTGAGGGCTATGAGCACCTCGGGCGTTTCGCAAAAGCCGAAATAGCCGCACCAACCCCGCATATACGGGGCCAGCTCTGCCATTGTGGCCGCGATGCTGACGCCCTTGGCCCTTCGCGTGATCTCCCGGATTCGCTGCTTAAACCGCTCCAGAGATTTTGGCGCAATGGTGCGCTTAACCTCTGGGCCAGTCGTCAAGCTGAACCCGAGGAACTTGCGCTCCTGCGGTCGTGCTACCGCGCTCTTTGCCTCGTTTACCTTGAGCCGGAGTTTTGCGTTTCTTGGCGCCTTGATCAGCGCCTGATCGGTCGGCTGCGCCAGAACCGGAGTCTGCACGACGCGCGGATTCTGCTTCGCCAATGCCTCGAAGAAGGGTTGCCCATATTTTGGATGCTTGAACAACCAAATGGCGACGCAAGCCGCTTCGATGGTCTGTCGACGGCTGTGCGATGTATGCTGCCGACTGACCGTATCCGCGCGCAAACGATTTCTGTGGGGCTCT
>DASQCY010000343.1:0-1992 GCA_035634495.1 Allostellaceae bacterium | reverse complement strand
CTTCATGACGACGAAGGGCCAGAACCGCCACCTCGAAGGCAAGACGATCGAGCAGATCGCGAAAGAGCAGAACAAGGGCATCATGGATGCGTTCCTCGATCTGTCGCTCGACGAGGACTTGCAGACCTGCTTCCAGGCGATTGACCGCAATCACGATCCGAAGGTGCAGAAGCACATCCTCGGCTCGCAATATACCGTCATCGGCACCAGCGACGGCGGCGGGCGGCCGCACACCGCCGACCGGCACGAGACCAGCACCCATCTGCTCGGCCACTGGGTGCGCAAGCAGCAGGTGATGCCGCTCGAAGAGGCAGTCTACCGGCTGACCGGCAAGACCGCACTGATGCACGACATTACCGACCGCGGCTTTATCGCGGCCGGCAAGGTCGCCGACATCACGATCTTCGACCCCGACACGATCACCGAGAAGCCGCGTGAGCCGGTCGCAAGCCTGCCGGCGGGCGGCGTGCAGGTTAAGCGCGAAGCGGTCGGCATCGACCATGTGATCGTCAACGGCACCGTATTGCTGGAGAACGGCGAGCTGACCGGCGCATTGCCCGGCCAGATCATCCGCGGCCCGCTCTATCAGGGCACGCAGGCGTAACGTACTCCTAAGAACCCCCTCACCCTCCCGCTTCCAGGGTCCCTCCCTCTCCCGCAAGCGGGAGAGGAAGGGGATGAGGGGCAGGTCCACGTCCGGCCGCGATGGCGTCATCTGCGTAACGGACTGATGAAGGCGTAGGGTGAGCCGTCGCAGAAAGGCGGCCGGCTAGCGATAGGTCACCATCGGCGCACCAACAGCGAGGGCCACGATGCCCCCCGCCCAGCCACCCCAGCAAGGCGCGGTTGGTCAGCTTACTGATGAACGCGCGCCGGCTGGATGTCGAGGCGCACCGAAGTCGCCGCGCCGGGGTCGTTCCAGCCGCTCCCGTTCTCATAGTTCTGCTCGAAACGGGCAAGTATATCGAGCCGCGCACCGTCGGCCTTGGTCCACGACAGGTGCCAATAGAGGTAACGCGCCCAGGGATACCAGCTGCCGCCGCCGCCCAGCGAGCCGCAGCAGGTGACATGGAACGGTGTTGGCCAGCTCGCTACGCCGCGATCGAGCGTGATCGAGGTGGTATCGCCCGGCTCCGGCTCGAAAAACGGTGTATAACCGTGGTCTTCGATCGCGCCGGGACACCTGCCGAGGACGAAGCGACGGTCACCGTCGATGAGCGCGAGGACGCCGCCGGGATCGAGCTCTATGCCGACGCGTTCCAGCGGGTTGCCCCAGTCCCACCACGAGAACCCCTCAGTTTCGGGGAGCGGCGTGCCGTCTCGGCCGGGAAAGAACTGGAAAAATCCGCTGTATTTTCTGATCGAAAAGGAGGTCGCGGTCGCCAGTCGGGTGGTGTGGATCGCGTCGAGCGCCCGCGCCCACCACGGGCCAGCAACGATCCATGCCACCGCGAGGATGGCGAGGGCGAGAACGGAGAGAACGGATCGGATCAGCAACCTGCGCATGCGGTCACCGCTTGCTATGCGGCCACGCTGCGTTAATGGTTCAGGATGCGACGCAGCCGCCTCTCAGCCGAATGCCGGCAGTATTTCCTCCGTCACGCGCTTGAACTGGCGTTTCTGGTCGTATCCGGTCAACCGGAGCAGAATCGTCGTCGCTCCGGCGTCGACATATCTTTGTAGGCTTTCAACGCATTGCACGGGCGAACCAGCCGCTACCCAGAGCTGGAGCATGTCCTGGCGGTAATCGACCGAGTAATAGCTGTCGAGAAATCGCTTGGACTCGGCGAACGCCCCATCGCGATCTTCATTGACATTAATATTATGGTAGATGGCGACCTCGAAGTCGGGCTTTAATTCGTGCCCCATTTCGCGCGAGTAGCCGCGGATCATCGCGAGCGATGCCTGCACGTCTTCAGGTGACTTAAAGGTGGTCATCCAGCCGTCGCCGAGCCGCGCCACCCGCCGATAACTCTGCTCGACGTTCCGTCT
>DASQCY010000342.1:0-10416 GCA_035634495.1 Allostellaceae bacterium | reverse complement strand
GGCCTGCGCCTCGCTTCGATCCTGCGGCTCGGCCACAATTTCTCGGTCGATCTCTATATGGAGACGGTGGTGGCCGCGCGGCTCGTCATCGTCCGGCTGCTCGGCGGCAGCGCCTATTGGCCCTACGGCGTCGAGCGTCTGGTCGAGACCTGTGGCGCACATGGCATTCCGCTGGCGCTGTTGCCCGGCGACGACAAGCCTGACGCCGAGCTATCCGGACTCTCGACCCTCGCGCCCGAGGCAATCCGCCGGCTGTGGTGCTACCTCGTCGAGGGCGGTCCGGTGAATGCCGAGAATCTGCTGCGCTACGCGGGGTCGCTGTTCGGGCACGAGGCGGCGTGGGCCGAGCCCGCGGCGTTATTGCGTGCCGGGCTCTATTGGCCCGATCAGGCTTTGCCGAGCCTCGACGAGATCGCCGCAGAATGGCGCGGCGCGGGCGGCATCGTGCCGATCGTCTTTTATCGGGCGCTTGTCCAGTCAGGCAACACCGCACCGGTCGACGCGCTGGTCCGGGCTCTCTCGGCGCGCCGGATGCGACCCTTGCCGATCTTCGTACAAAGCCTGAAGGACGGCGAGGCGGCGGCATTGCTCGCCACGGCGTTCGCAGAGGCTTCGCCCGCCGTGATCCTCAACGCAACCGGGTTTTCCGTCCGGGCTGGTGCCGCCAGCGACCCGCTCGCCGCAGCGGACTGCCCGGTCCTGCAGGTCGTCTTCGCCGGTAATGACGAAGAAAGCTGGCGCGCCGGGACGCGGGGGCTCGGTCCGCGCGACCTTGCGATGAATGTGGCGCTGCCCGAGATCGACGGGCATATCTTGTCGCGCGCCCTTTCGTTCAAAGCACCGCTCGGCCGCGACCCCGAGACCGAGGCCGACCTCATCGGCTACCGGCCGGTCGCCGACCGCGTCGTCTTTGTCGCCGACCTGGCGCGCAACTGGGCGCGGCTGCGGGCGAAACCAGCGGGAGAACGCCGCGTCGCGGTAGTCCTCGCCAACTATCCGAACCGCGACGGCCGCATCGGCAACGGCGTGGGTCTCGACACGCCGGCATCGGCGATCGCGATTTTGCGCGCATTGGCCGATGCCGGCTACCGGATCTCCGATGCGCCGGAGGATGTTGAGACGCTGGTCCGGCGGCTGCTCACCGGCCCGACCAACGCGAACCCCGGAGCGGCGGCCGAGGAATCGCTGTCCTTAGCCGACTACTCGGCGTTCTTCGCGACCTTGCCCCGTGCCGTGCAGCAGGCCGTCGAGGCGCGCTGGGGTCCGGCCGAGCGCGACCCGTTCTTCCGGCCGGGCCGGCTCGATTGCGGCCGGTTCGCAATTCCCGGCTTTTGCGCCGGCAACGTCGCGGTGCTGATCCAGCCGGCGCGCGGCTACAACATCGATCCAAAATCGACCTACCACGATCCGGCACTGGTGCCGCCGCACGCCTATTTCGCGGCCTATGCGTGGCTCGCCGAGGATTTTCGCGCTGACGCGGTTATCCATCTCGGCAAGCACGGCACGCTCGAATGGCTGCCGGGGAAGGCGCTGGCCCTGTCCGCCGAGTGCTTCCCCGAAGCGGTATTGGCGCCATTGCCGCATCTCTATCCATTCATCGTCAACGATCCGGGCGAGGGGACGCAGGCCAAAAGGCGCGCGCAGGCGGTGATCGTCGATCACCTGACCCCGCCGCTGACCCGAGCCGGCAGCTACGGACGCATCGCTGAGCTCGAGCGCCTGATCGATGAATATTACGAAGCCGCCCAGGGCGATGCGCGGCGGGTTGGCGTGCTTGCCGCGGCGATCCTCGACCGGGCTCGCGCCGGCGGGCTCGACGGGGATTGCGGCATCACCGGCGAGGAGGGCCCGACAACCGCGTTGCGCAAGCTCGACGGGTTCCTGTGCGAGCTCAAGGAACTGCAAATCCGCGACGGACTCCACGTTTTCGGCGCCAGCCCTAGGGGTCAACAACTCGACGCGCTGCTGCTCGCCTTTGCCCGCGCCGGGCGCGGCGTGGCACCGGAGGATGCCTCGCTGTTGCGCGCCCTCGCTGCCGATCTCGGCCTCGGACGCGATCCGCTCGCCTTAGATCTCGCGGAACCGTGGAATGGTCCGCGTCCGGCGGTGATGACCGGCGCCGGGACGTGGCGCAACGCCGGGGATACGGTGGAGCGTCTCGAGGCCCTGGCTCTGCGTCTGGTTGCGGGCGAAGCCCGCTCGGAAGAGGGTTGGCTCCAGACCCGAGCCGTTCTCGAATGGATCGAGCGCCAACTTCGTCCGACCGTTGCCGGGTGCGGCGCGTCCGAGCTTGCTGGGCTGCTCGCCGGGCTCGACGGGCGCTTCGTGTCACCCGGACCCTCCGGTGCGCCGAGCCGCGGCCGGCCCGACGTATTGCCGACCGGCCGCAATTTCTTCTCGGTGGATACCCGCGCGGTACCGACCCAAGCGGCTTGGCAGCTCGGCTGGAAATCGGCGGCTTTGCTGCTCGAACGGCATGCCCAAGAATACGGAAGCTATCCGGCGCGGGTCGCGTTGTCGGCCTGGGGCACGGCGAACATGCGGACGGGCGGCGACGATGTCGCCCAGGCATTGGCGCTGATGGGGGTGCAGCCGGTGTGGGAACCGTCGAGCGGCCGGGTGACCGGGTTCGAGATACTGCCGGCCTCGGTGCTCGATCGGCCGCGGGTCGATGTCACCTTGCGCGTCTCGGGCTTCTTTCGCGACGCGTTTCCCGGGCTGATCGACCTCGTCGATGCGGCGGCCCGCGCAGTGGCGGCGCTCGCAGAGACGCCTGAGACCAATCCGCTCGCCGCCCGGGTCGCAGCCGACCGGCGCGCCCTCGAAAACCAAGGGGTGGCTCCCGACGAAGCGGAGCGAGTTGCCGGTTATCGGGTCTTCGGGTCTAAGCCCGGCGCCTACGGGGCCGGGCTGCAGACCCTGATCGACGAGCGAATTTGGCGCGAGGAGGCTGATCTCGCTGACGCTTATCTCGGCTGGAGCGGCTACGCCTACGGTGCCGGCGCCGAGGGCTGCGCGGAGCGAGCGATGCTCGAGGCGCGGCTCGGTGCTGTCGACGCCGTATTGCACAACCAGGACAACCGCGAGCACGACCTGCTCGACAGCGACGATTATTACCAATTCGAGGGCGGGCTCGCTCTCGTCGTGCGGCAGCTCTCGGGTCGCGCGCCGGCGGTCTGGCACAACGACCATTCGCGCCCCGATATGCCGCGCATCCGCAGCCTGCGTCAGGAGCTGGGACGCGTTGTCCGCGGCCGCGCGGCGAACCCCCGCTGGATCGCCGGCGTGATGCGCCATGGCTACAAGGGTGCGGCCGAAATCGCGGCGACGGTCGACTATCTTTTTGCATTCGCGGCCACCTCGCGGGCGGTCGACGATGCGCATTTCGATGCGCTCTACGACGCCTATCTCGCCGACGACGCGGTGCGCGACTTCATGGCCGAGCACAATCCAGCCGCGCTCGCCGAGACCCGCCACCGCTTCGCCGAGGCGATCGATCGGGGGTTGTGGCGCCCGCGGAGCAACAGTGCCGGTGAGGCTCTCGCCAGATGGAACGCACCGTGAGTGATCTCGCCGACACAGAGGAGGAGATCAACCGTCGTCACAACGAGAAGATGGCGCGGCGCAAGGCGGCACGCGAGCGCATGCTGGCCACCAAGACCGAGGAGCGTGGGCTGTTGATCGTCCATACCGGTAAGGGAAAAGGCAAGTCGACCGCCGCATTTGGGATGGTGCTGCGTTGTCTCGGCCACGGCATGCGGGTCGGCATCGTCCAATTCGTCAAGGGCGTGTGGACCACCGGCGAGCGCATCGCGCTCGAGCGGTTCGGTGAGCTCGTGACTTGCCGGGCGATGGGCGAGGGCTTCACCTGGGACACCCAGGATCGGGCCCGCGACATCGCCGCCACGCGCAAGGCGTGGGAGACGGCCAAGGCGATGATCGCCGATCGCTCCTACCGGCTGGTGTTGCTCGACGAGCTCAACATCGTGTTGCGCTACGACTACCTGGCGCTCGACGAGGTCGTCGCGACATTGAAGGCCAAGCCGCGTGACCTGCACATCGTCGTGACCGGCCGCAATGCCCGGCCCGAGCTCGTCGAGGCGGCCGATCTGGTAACCGAAATGACCCTTGTCAAGCACCCGTTCCGCAGCGGCGTCAAGGCCCAGATCGGGATCGAGTTCTGATGGTCCTGGCGCTGATGCTGCAAGGGACCGGGTCGGATGTCGGCAAGTCGACATTGTTGGCGGGAATGGCGCGCGCCTTCACACGGCGAGGGCTCAAGGTCCGGCCATTCAAGCCACAGAACATGTCGAACAATGCGGCGGTAACCGCCGACGGCGGCGAGATTGGTCGGGCCCAGGCACTGCAGGCGCGCGCTTGCGGTATCCCTCCTGCTACGGACATGAACCCGGTGCTGCTGAAGCCGCAATCGGAGAGCGGGACGCAGATCATCGTGGACGGCCGGGTCTGGGGTACGGCTTGCGCTAGCGAATATCGCCAGTTGGCCCCCAGTCTGTTGCCGCCGGTGCTTGCTGCTTTCACCCGGCTCGCCGAGGCAACCGATCTCGTCTTGATCGAAGGGGCGGGGAGCCCGGCCGAGATCAATCTGCGCGACGGCGACATCGCCAATATGGGGTTTGCCGAAGCCGCTGGCGTCCCGGTCGTGCTGATCGGTGACATCGAGCGTGGCGGTTTCATCGCCCAGCTGGTCGGCACGCACGAGCTTCTATCGGCGAGTGAGAGGGCTCTGCTCGCCGGCTACGTCGTCAACAAATTCCGTGGCGATGTGCGGTTGTTCGACGGCGGTATCAACGCGCTGCGTGCGCGCACCGGGCTGCGCTGCTTTGGCGTGGTGCCGCATTTCTCCGCTGCGGCGAGACTTCCGCCCGAAGATTCGTTGGCGCTCGCGCGTCGTACTCCCTCTCTCAGCTCGGAAGAAGAGGGATGGGGCAGGGGGCGCGTGCGCATCGCGGTGCCGGTATTCCCGCGCATCGCCAATTTCGACGATCTCGACCCGTTGCTCGCCGAGCCTGGGGTCGAGCTCGTCATGGTCGCTCCAGGGCAACCGCTACCGCGCGATGCGATATTGGTGATCTTGCCCGGTTCGAAAGCGACGATCGGCGATCTCGCATTCCTGCGTTGCGAGGGTTGGGACATTGACCTTCTGGCTCATTGGCGCCAAGGCCGTCGCATCCTCGGTCTCTGCGGCGGCTACCAGATGTTGGGACAAACCATCACCGATTGCTTTGGCACGGAGGGGCGAAAGGAAACCGTCAGGGGGCTGGGGCTGCTCGAGGTCGACACCGTGCTCGGCGATGCTAAGCGGCTCGTCGATGCCGCCGGTGTTGACCTTTCAACCGGCATGCCCGTCAAAGGCTACGAGATGCATATTGGCAGCACGACCGGGCCCGAGCTCGAGCGACCCATGCTCCGCCTGGTTAGCGGCGCCGATGGCTGCATTACCCGCGATGGCCGAGTCGCCGGATGCTATTTGCACGGCCTTTTCGCCAGCGATCTGTTTCGTCGCGCCTTTCTCAAGGGGCTCGGTGCCGATAGCGGCGAGGTCGCCTACGAGCAGCAAATCGAGGCGACCCTCGATGGGCTCGCCGATCATCTCGAGCGCAGCCTCGACCTGCCCGCCCTGCTTGCTGCAGCGCGGCCACCGCACCTCAAACCGGCAGCGTGAAATGCACGGCAAGCCATGCTCCCACCAGCAGACCGGCCTCGATCAGGCAGGCGAGTCGGTAGAGCTGCAGCGCGCGAGCGATGTCGGACGTCGCGGCCCGTGCGTTGCCGTCGCCAAGCCAGGGATCGTCGACGAGACCCCCGGGGTAGCGGCGAGGTCCCGCCAGCGCCAGCCCGAGCGCCCCCGCCATCGCGCTTTCCGGCCAGCCGGCGTTCGGCGAGTGGTGCTTGCGTCCGTCGCGCACCATGACCACCAGCGCGCGGTCCGGGCGACCGTTTTTGGCAAAGATCGCCGCGGCGATAAGCAGCAACCCGCTGATCGGCGCGGGCGCCAGATTGAGGAGATCGTCCAAGCGCGCCGCCGCCCAGCCGAAGCTGCGATACCGTGGACTGCGATGCCCGATCATGCTGTCGAGCGTGTTTGCCATCTTGTACGCAAAGAGGCCGGGCAGACCGAGCAGCAAGTACCAGAACGCCGGCGCGACGACGCCGTCGCTGAAGTTTTCCGCGAGACTCTCGATCGCCGCCCGCACTACGCCATGCGCGTCGAGGCTCGCCGGGTCGCGGCCGACGATATGTCGCACAGCTCTGCGGCCCGCTGCGAGCCCGCCCGAATTAAGCGCCTTCGCGACGGCGGCGACATGCTCGTAGAGGCTACGCTGGGCGACGAGCACCGCGATCAGCAGGGCTTCGACAACGGCACCGAGCGGATGGCCGCGGCAGAACCGCTCGATCGCGAGCCCCAGCGCCGCCGCGGCGCCGACCAAGACGATCACCGTGATGATGCCGCGGTAACGCCGCGAGGCCTGGCTGCGGGTCTCGCGATTGAGCTTGCGGTCGAAAAACGCGATCGCGCTGCCGGCGAGCGCGATCGGATGCGGGACACGGCGGAAAACCGCCGGCATGTCGCCGAACACCCCGTCGACTGCGAGGCCGGCGACGAGCAAGAGCAATCGGTCGGCACCGGCCGGCGTCATGCTCTCGGCCTGCGCCGCGAGTCCGAAGGAAGCGACCGATGACCGATACGGCGGTGCTGATCTGCGGGCACGGCAGCCGCGATCCGGAAGCCACTGCCGAGTTCGAGCTCGTCGCCACAGCACTGCGCCCCCGCCTGCCGGATTTCGATTTCGCCACGGGTTATCTTGAATTCGCCCGCCCGACGATCCGCGACGGGCTCGCCACCCTGGCGGCGCGGGGTGCACGGCACATCCTCGCTATACCGGGCATGTTGTTCGCCGCGAGCCATGTCAAGAACGACCTCCCCTGGGAGATGAACAGCTTCATGGCCGACAATCCGGGGATCGATGTCCGCTTGGGACGCGATCTGGCGATTGACCCGAAGCTGTTGCGGGCGGCGGCCGATCGAATCGCAGGGGCGGCGGTGGATCCCGCAGTCGCGCGCGCCGAAACATTGCTCGTCGTCGTCGGACGCGGCACCAACGACCCCGACGCCAATTCCAACATCTCCAAGCTCGCCCGCATGCTGTGGGAAGGAATGGGGTTCGGCTGGGCCGAAATCGCGTTTAGCGGCGTCGCCAATCCGCGGGTCGACACGGCTTTGACGCGCGCCGCGCGGCTTGGTTTCCGCCGCATCATCCTGTTTCCCTATTTCCTGTTTACCGGCGTCCTGGTCAAACGCATCTACGCACAGACCGACGCAGTCGCTCGTCTCTTTCCCGAGATCGAATTTGTCAAGGCGCTGTATTTGCGCGACCATCCCGAGGTGCTCGAGGCGTTTAGCGACCGCGTCTGCGAGGTCCACGACGGCCAGCCCGCGATGAATTGCCAGCTCTGCAAGTACCGCACCCAGATCATCGGCTATGAGAGCGATGCCGGCGCGCCGCAGGCTGCTCATCACCATCACGTGCGGGGGATCGGCACTGATGGCGACCATCGGCATCACCATCATCGCTGATGTTTGACGCGTTCGTGATGGTCGATTGGAGTGCGGCGAATGTGCCGCGCACCGGTCGCGACAGCATCTGGATCTGCTGGCATGATTCGGCGGGCGAGAGACTCGTCAATCCTGCCACCCGGCATCAAGCAAGGAGCTTGCTCGCCGATTGGCTGGCGGGACCGATGGCGCAAGGCAAACGGGTGCTGATCGGCTTTGATTTTCCGTTCGGTTATCCCGCCGGTTTTGCCGCACGTCTCGGCCTTTCCGGGCCGCCCTGGCGGGCGGTCTGGGAGGAGATAGCGCGCCTCATCAGCGACGATGAACGAAATTCCAATAACCGGTTCGATGTCGCTGCCGCGATGAACGAGCGAATATCGGGCGATAAGTTTCCGTTCTGGGGCTGTCCGGCGCAGCGCGCAAGGAACTGCCTCGGGCCCAAGCATCACCGCAGCCACGAGCAGAACGGATTGGCGGAGCGCCGGTTGATCGACGAGTACATGACGGGGGCCCAGCCATGCTGGAAGCTGCTCGGCGCTGGCTCGGTCGGTGGCCAGGTTCTGACCGGGATCCCGGTGGTGCGGGCCTTATGGGAGGACCCGCGCTGGCACGACGGCGCTCGGATCTGGCCCTTCGAGACGGGTCTTCGCGCGCAGCCGGATGGGGCATTGATTATGGCTGAGGTTTATCCCTCCCTGTGGTCAGTATCACCCGAAGCGGGCGAGCCCAAGGACGCCGCCCAGGTGCGCACCGTAGCCCGCCATTTCGCCGAACTTGACAGAGACGGCGCGCTCGCGGAGCTGTTCGCCGGCGATCCGGACCTGGCACGCGAACAGCGCCGTCGCGTCGAGGCCGAGGAAGCTTGGACGCTCGGCGTGACGACGCGAGCCCGCCGTCCGATTCCAGTGCGTTCGGCGATACCACCTCGCCCTCTCCACGCGCCCTCGCTAACCCTTCGCAACTGACCCATGTCCCATCAACGGCGCTGGGCACAGGGGTGCAGGGGCACCGCGGCGGGGGATGTCTTGCGGGGGATGTGGCCGCATCCGGCCGGCGGCGAAAAACAACGAAAATCGTGCTATCACCACAAAACGGCCATGGTGGCCGGGTACGATCGCTTGTTATTTCAGCCACTTATGCGGCAAATTCGTTGCTCGGCGGATCAATGGAATTTTTTCGCCGATCAACGAATTTTGCGCGCACTTACAATCCAATAACAATGGAATTTGTGCAGGTTGGGGAAACCGGGAAATGTGGTCACCTGTCAGCGCTCGATACCCCGCCCGAACGCCGACTCCGATGACGGAAATCAATCCAGGCCGGAGCCTGTCTGCGGCACCCGGATCGAACCGCCGGGCTGAAAGGTCCATGGCCCGGTCCGTGAGCTTCCCATTGTTTGATCCACCGGCCCGTGGCCAGTCAGGCGTGGCTGTCCCAGCCCGAGTTATGGATAAAGAGCGGCGCAAGCGGGGGAGGGAGGGCGAGGGGCAGTGCCATGTCGTTCACGGCTCCATCTACCTCCGCGATCCCGCCGAGATTGTGCGCCGCTCCTTCGCGTTGATCCGGGCGGAAGTCAATCTCGGCCGGTTTCCACGCTCGCTGCAGCCGCTGGCACTGCGCCTGGTGCACGCAGCGGCGGATAGCGCGATCCTCGACGACCTTGCGTGGTCGCGCGGGGCGGTCGCGGCGGGGCGGCGGGCGCTCGCCGCCGGCGCGCCGATTATTGCCGATTCGGCGATGGTTGCGGCGGGTATCAGCGGCGAGCGGCTTGTGGCTGGCAACGCGATCCTGTGCACGTTGCACGATCCTAAGACAGCCGGGCTTGCCGCTGCGCTCGGCACGACCCGCTCGGCGGCCGCGGTTGAGTTATGGCGGGCACATTTGGCAGGCGCGGTGGTCGCGATCGGCAACGCACCGACGGCGCTGTTCCGCTTGCTCGAGATCATCGCGGAGGGGGCGGCAAGACCGGCTCTCGTGCTCGGCTTCCCGGTCGGCTTTGTCGGCGCAGGCGAGGCCAAGGCCGCGCTCGCCGTTGTTGGCCAGAGCACCCCCTACATCACATTACACGGCCGCCGCGGCGGGAGCGCGCTCGCCGCCGCGGCGGTCAACGCGCTTGCGAGCATCGGGTGAAATCATGGCTCGCAGTGGTCGGCATCGGTGAGGACGGGTTGGCCGGGCTTGCCCCCGCGGGACGCGCACTGGTCGAGACTGCTGAGGTGTTGGTCGGTGGCGCTCGCCACCTCGCCATGGTGCCGCATGGCGGCGCCGAACGGCTCGCCTGGCAACGCCCGCTTGACCGCACGATCGAGGCGATTGCCGCGCAACGCGGCCGCAACGTGACCGTGTTGGCGAGCGGCGATCCCCTCTGGTACGGCGTCGGCGTCACGTTGGCCGGCCGCTTCTCACGAGACGAAATGACGATCGTGCCGCAGCCCAGCGCCTTCAGTCTTGCCGCTGCGCGGCTCGGCTGGCCGGTCGCCGATTGCGTAACGATCACCCTGCATGGGCGGCCGCTCGACACGCTGCGGCTCCACCTTGCCCCGGGCGGCCGCATCCTCGCCTTATCTGAAGACGGCGACACACCTCGCGCGGTGGCGCAGCTCCTTACCGGGCTCGGCTGGGGGCCGAGCCGCCTCACTGTGCTGGCCCATCTGGCGGGAACGCGCGAGGCGGTCATTGAGGAGGACGCACAGTCTTGGGGCGATCGGCGGGTCGCCGACCTGAACACGATCGCGATCGCGTGCCGCGGCGCGCCTGGGACCCGCGCATTGCCGCTTCTTGCGGGGCTTCCTGACGACGCCTTCGAGCATGACGGCCAGCTGACCAAGCGTGAGGTC
>DASQCY010000341.1:0-5459 GCA_035634495.1 Allostellaceae bacterium | reverse complement strand
ATCATGGCCGAGAAAACCGCGGCACTGCGAAGGCTTCTCGCCGAGGAGGCGTTCCTCCATCTGCCGGTCGCCTATGACGCGCTCGGCGGCCGGCTGATCGAGCAGACCGGGTTCAAGGCGGCCTATGTCGGCGGGTTTGTCACCGGCGGCTCGCGCTGCACCTCCGAACCGCTATTGACGTTGGATGAGCAAGTCCGGGTGGCCGGAGATGTCGCCAAGTCTGTTGGCATACCGGTGCTCGCCGATGCCGGCGCCGGTTTTGGCGAGCCATTGCACACGATGCGTACCGTGCGCGAGTTCGCCCATGCCGGTATCGCCGGCGTCCATATCGAGGACCAGCTGTTCCCCAAGCGAGCGCACTATCACAAATACGTCGCCCATGTGATCCCGCGGAAGGAATTCGCCGACAAGATCCGCCTCGCCTGCCGCCAGCGCGACCGGACCGACAAGGATTTCGTGATCATCGCCAGGAGCGATTCGTGCCGGTTCGAGGGTCTCGAAGAAGCCGTCGGCCGGGTGAACCTCGCGGCCGAGCACGGCGCCGACATGGGGATGATCTTCCCGCGCGACCTGACCGAACTGCAGCAGGCGCCGAAGCTGTCGAAAATCCCGCTGGTCTACGTCGTCAGCCGCGGCAACCGCGACAACCGACCGGTGGCGACTGCGGCACAACTCGCTGACATGGGCTACAAAGTGGCGCTCGACGCGTTGCTCTACCTGCTGGTCAGTTTTCATTTCAACAAGCGCGCGCTCGACGAGCTGAAGGCCACCGGGGACTTTACCGGCCTAAGCCACGAAGAATGCGTCACCGCGCGGCACGACATCGAGAACCTGGTGGGCCTCGACGAGTTCTACGCGATCGAGGAAGAAACCGTCGAAGAAAGGAAATGGGGCGAGCGCTGAGCCAAACGAAACGGGCGCCGGCCCGCGCGCGTGCACCGGGGCCAGCGTCGCGATGCCGGTCGCCCTGGTTATCCAGAGCGCTAGGCGGCCTTCCGGGTGGGCCCATGTGGCTGACGAAGCTGGGAAACTCCCCAAGGCCATCGGTTGCCAACACTCGCTGCGTTCGACCGGCGGCGCACGGTTGCCCCATGATAAATAACGGCAGCTGCAGACAGCGGGCTGACAATCATCGCGCGAGACGGGAGCGCAACTGTTTCGCCCAACGAGGCGGGTCAGAAGTCGTACGACAAGATCATCTTAAGGACCAACGCATCGGAAGCCGTCGTAAAGCCATGGCCGATGCCAAACTCGACGCTCATCGGATCGGCCTTATAGTCGACGACCGCGAAGAGTGTTTGCTGCTGCCGGGCGAGCGGCTCGAAGTGGCTCAGCTGGCCGTAATCTGTGTAGTGCTCAAACGCGACTGCCCAACTTTCGGAAAAGTTATAGGCCACTCGAGCTGCTGGCGCGAAATCCAGCGCGCCTAGGCCCTGGAACGAAGTGTCGAGGATCGGATTGGCGATCAGATCAACAGGCCCGAAGCGGATGCCGATTATCGGTCGGATCTCACCCGAGTTGCGGGTCGGTTCCCAGTAGTCGGCATTGAAGCTGAGTTCGAAATTGACCCCGAAAAAAAAGCTCCGCTCTTGGGCGTGCGGCACGACAAACTCCGCACGCAGTTTCGCGCCGTCGATCAAAAAGCGCCCGTTCCAAGTCCACGAGTAAAGGGGCAAATAGGCGCCCATCTCTAGCCAATCGGTCACTCCGTAGGCCCATTCGGGGACGCCGTTCAGCGTGTGGTTCGGCACGATGCCGCCCGCGAAATTGGGTTGCTTTTGGCCGATCGGGGTATAGTTGCTGTGCAATTGGACGCTGGACCGGCCCGGCGCGTTGATCGTGGCGTCATAAACTTGGATCTCGTCAGTCTGGGCATAGGCGCTCCCGAAGAGCAACCACGCGATCCCACCGCCAGCAACATTTCCTATCGCCCCCGACCGGCAGCGACCCAGGAAGACCCGACTCGAAGTTCCACCGCGGTCCGACGCCGGCTCACGCGGATATCGCCGGGTCAGAGGGTTGGCCTTTCGAAAGGCGAGAGTCTGTACTGTGAGGCTGCTTCCTCGCGCCGAACCGGCTTCTCGACTCGATCGCTCAACTTTTCATTCCCCTTGATCACCAAGCTCCCCGATCAGTCCTCAATTCCCGACCCTCTCGAGGACAACGGCAGGCGTGCTGCCGCGGGGCGCCGCCGGCGTCGCCGCGCGCGACGCGACGGAAGCGTGCTTGGCAATGGCGCGATGCGGGCTTGCGCGCTTTAAATCATCCCCGTTACAAAAATCTCTTATCTCATTCGCGGGCAACCAGCACCGAGCAGCGAGCGTGGCGTACGACGCGCGAGGCATTGGTACCGAGCAGGTAGTCCTTCATCGCCGGCCGGTGCGATCCTACCACGACAAGATCCGCGGCGGCGGACTCGGCGACCGCAAGAATCTCGGCGTAAATGCTCGCGCCAAGGGTTACGAGCATCTTGGGATGCAGGTCATCTGCTTCGACCTGCCGAACCCGGCTCGCAAGTTCGCGTTCCAGGTACGTGATGACCGGATCGTAGCCGAGCGCCGCAGCCTTGGCCTCCAAGATGGCTTCGAGCTCGCGCAAGTACCGTGAGGACATAAAGCTGAGCCCCGAACGTCCGCGCGAGTTCGACCGCCGAGAGCAGCGGCTTACGCCATGAAGTTTCGTCGTTCAAGTCGATGGCGACCACGATGTTCTTGAACATTGCTAGCCTCGCAATCGACGTGGCACTGCGGTGGCGCCGTTTATGCTGCCTCCGCCAAGCTGTGGTAGATTTCGTCCTCTTGCGCGAAGTGTAATCTGAGGATGGCATCCAATCCATGCAGGATTCTCAGTATTTCCGCGAGCATTCTCGAATCCGGACCTTCCTGCCGCAGGTCGCTGCCCATTCGCTGTAGCAATCGCGATAGATGGCGAATCTCGCGGTGCGCGCGGCTCATAGCCGCCATTGGGTCATCGCCGCCGATTAGCTGTTCCACAACTGGATAGACTTTGGCGTCATCCTGGTCCTCGTGCGGGATCAGGTGCTTTTGCAAAAGCTCGTTGAGATCCGCCAACTCGGCCGCCACCTCCTTCGCAGGAATAATTGTCAGCCGGTCGGCCGTGGCGCGAACCCGCTCCAAAATAGGCCTGAGCTCCTGGTGTTCGGTCTTGAGAGCGTCGAATGCCGCCGGCGCTAGCGCGGGGCGCCCCTCTCGAGGCCCGTGAACGTGAAGGGCTCGCAGGGCGTTCAGTATGACGGCTACGTCAATCGCTTCTTGCAGAACGGCCCCGGCCAACGGCGGCAGATAACCGAACGCCGCAAAGCCCATCGCCACGACCGAGAGACCCATCCCCCCAATTACGCTCTCGATTGCGATCGCGCGCGAGCGGCAGGCAATCCGCAGCGCTTCCGCGAGACGGTCGAGCCTATCGACGAGAAGGACCATTCCGGCAGCCTCTGACGAGGCGGCCGCGCCGCGCTCGCCCATCGCGACGCCGACATCGGCGGCAGCCAGGGCGGGCGCGTCGTTCACCCCGTCGCCAACCATGATAGTCGAGCCGGAGGAGTGCTCGGCTTTGATGGCGGCCAGCTTGTCCTGAGGTCGCTGATCGGCAAGCACCTGATCGACACCCAGCATCGCGCCGATGGTTTCGGCCACATCGCGACGGTCGCCAGTCAGCATCACGATACGCTTGACACCGGCCTTGCGCAGGAGCCGCAGCGCTCGCGGGGTCTCCAGCCGTATCTCGTCAACGAGCAGCAAAGCTCCGGCGACCGCACCGTCAATCGCCACGAATACGCTAGTCGCTCCGTCGTAATCCATCCGCCGAAGAAATTGCTGGCTCCAATCATCCGAGTTCGCAATTAGCGACACGAAGGAATAGCTGCCGACCGCAACGCGGCGGTCGTCGACGATCCCGGTCACGCCGGCGCCCGGCTGCTCTTCGACATTCGAGGGTAGCGAAAGCGTCAAGCCGCGCTCGCGCGCCGCCGATACAATGGCCTGCGCGATCACGTGCTGCGATACCTGATCGAGCGATGCGGCAAGTCTCAGCAGTTCCGTGGCGGCAAGCGTCGTGCCGGGCTCAATGGCGACCAGACGGGCACGACCGCCGGTCAAGGTTCCGGTCTTGTCAAAGAACAGGGTTTGGGCCTGGGCGAGCTTTTCGAGCACGCCGCCGCCTTTGATCAGCACCCCGCGCTTGGCGCAGCGCGACAGGCCGGCGACGATGGCTACGGGGACAGCTAAAATCAGGGGGCACGGCGTTGCGACGACCAGCACTGCCAAGCCGCGCACCGGGTCGCCGGCAACGATCCACGCTGCCGCAGCGACCGTAAGCGACAGGGGCACGAACAGGAGGGCATACCGGTCGGCAAGCCGTGCAGCTGGTGCTTTGGACCGATGTGCAGCTTCGACGAGCCGAACGATGCCCGCGAACGTACTGTCGGCAGGGGCCGTGGTGGCGATCATGTCAAACGGCATCGCCGCATTCACGGCGCCGCTCCGTGCCCCCTCGCCCGAATTGCGCCGGACCGGCAGCGGCTCGCCGGTGAGGGCCGACTCATCGAGCACGGCGGTCGTGCTTGACACAACCCCATCCGTCGGGACCGCTTCGCCCGCGCGGACGAGGAGGCGGTCCCCCGGCCGGATGTTGTGGAGCGGGACCTGGACGATCTCTACGCCGTCATACCGGTTTGCCGTGCGGGGAGCCCGGCCGAGCAGTGCCGACATTTCTCGCCGGGCGCGTTCCTCGGCGAAGTCTTCGAGGCTGCGCCCGCTCGCCAGCATCAGACCGATTACCGCCCCCGTCAGATACTCGCCTAAAGCCATCGCTCCGCCAATCGACAGCAACGCGATCAGGTCGATGCCCGCTTCGCGTCGGAGAACCGTGCGGCCGATGCCGACAACAACGGCCAGCAGGACCGGCGCTGAGCTGATGACCCAGATCCACCCCGCCCATGTCGGCTCTCCACTTATCCGTACGGCGATTCCGCCAATCAGCCCCGTCGCCGAAACGGCGAGCAGCAACACGTTTGTGACGCGACGAAGATTCATAGGTCAGGAAAGGCTGGTAACGACTTACGCGGGGTGCTCAGGCGCGTATTAACTCAAGGCGTGGCGCGAATTCCGTGGCATGACGCGGCTACAACTGTCGCCGTGATCCGGCGTCAGGCGTGATCTGATTGGGCAGATCGAAACGCGCAAAGCGAAGCGGCCCGGCGACACTCGCAGAGTTGCCCGCACGCTCGGCATCCTCAACGATGCCTTGATCGCGCAGGCGGATTTATCCCGCGACCCTTTCATGCAGCGGAGACCGCGGCCAGCCCTTCCTGCTCGAGCGTATTGGCTATGTCGGACACGGTCGTGCGGTGCAGCACGCGGCGCTGTTTATCGTCATAGGGTCGGCCACGATGCATCGTGCAGCGATTGTCCCACATCAAGAGGTCGCCGACCGTCCAA
>DASQCY010000340.1:0-2070 GCA_035634495.1 Allostellaceae bacterium | reverse complement strand
AGCGCCGGCATCAGCACGAAAAAGATCATGGTGAGGCCGTGGGCGCTCACCATCACGTCGTAGTAGTGCGGATTTGAAAAAATCTGCAGACCCGGTTCCTGCAGTTCCATTCTCATCAAAATTGAAAACGCACCGCCGATGACTCCGGCCATGATCGCGAACACAAGGTACATGGCCCCGATGTCCTTGTGGTTCGTCGAATAGACGTAGCGTCGCCAACCGACCGGATGATCGTGGATGTTATCTACGTGGACAGCTGCAGCAGTTGTCGACATGATCGCTCCAACTGAGATTGTCGCCTCGTAGCGATCGTGAAAGTTGCCGAAGGCCTACGCCGCTGTTCCGTTAACGACGCGCGCCGTGGCAGATCCCTAACTATTCCGCCGCAATCGCTGCGGCTTGGCGCGGGCCCTCGATGTCCTTGCCGGTATAGTCGCTCATCAGCGCCGCCGCGATCAGGCTTAGCAGCGCACAAATCGCGATATAGATCGCGATCGCATACGGCGTCTGTGTTGAGGCGCGCGCGGCGGCTATTCGTCGGGTTCTCTGACGACCGCCGGCTCGTCCTGCCTCTCGTCGTCGTCGTTCTCGTCATCCTCGTCGTCGTCCTTGTCGTCCTTGTCGTCCTTGTCGTCCTCGTCGTCCTCGTCGTCCTCGTCATCCTCGTCGTCCTCGTCATCCTCGTCGTTCTCGTCGTTGGGCTCTCGCGGCGGCGTCGTGTTGCCCATGATGGTGAGGAGGCTCCAGTCGACCAACCAAGTGGAAATGTTCTCGAGGATATTCAGGGTCATGTCGCCTCTTGTTTGGGTGTCGCGACATTTGCGGACGGGTTATGGAACCGCCGGAGGGGGCGGAGCTAGGAAATTGGGAGAGCCCCGGTGGCATCCGGGGCTCCCCGCGGCTACTCTCCATTGCCTCCGTGGGCCGATTTTTCTTCCCGGAGAGCGCCACTTGCCGAGATAACCTGGAACAAGCAAAGAAGGTTCCTGAGGGACGCGATTCAGACCGCTGCGCCGACCTCGGCCGGTTGCATGTCCATGCCGGCCGCTTGCCGCATCCCGATCTGCCGAGGTTTTAGCCCGGCGGCGCGTATTCCGCATATTGCGGCAGATCGTCGGTGATCTCGAACCACGGCGCCTTGCTGCCGACGAAGACGTGGCATGCCGGCCGCACCGGTGGATCGTCCAGAATGGCCAACGGGATGCCGTATTGAGACTTTGCGCAGGGGAACTGGGCGGCGCGCTTCCAGTTCGGTCCCGTCCGGTTGATGATCGGGGACCCGCATTCACGGCAGAACCCGCGCAGGTAGCCGCCCGCGCTCTCGTAATACTTGATCAGGTGCTCGCCCTGCAGCCACCGGAAGTCTTCGACCTGCACCCGAACGCGGCTGCGGAACGGCGCGCCATGCTGCTTGCGACATTGTGAACAAATGGCAGTTCAGCGGGCTTGATAGCGGCCCGGTGATTTCGAATTTTACGCCGCCGCAAAGGCAGCTTCCGCCAATCGCTGTCATGCCGATCTCCTTTTCGTGAACTTCGCCATCCTAGGAAGGCAAGCTCCTCCCTGGTCATCCCTGGATGTGGCCAGTTTCCTTCAAGCCCCGGCGAGGTGCTGGGCACGTCGGTCTGCGCGGATCGCCGTTGGCTCGGCCTTGCCGGCCACAGTTCCAGGGGAGCAGCGCAGCCGAAATCCGCATGGCCGATCGACTTTTGCCATGATTTTCAGCCAATTGTGTCGCCGAGCGCGACAGGGGCAAGGGATTGCCAATGCTTTCGGCACGCCAGTTCATCGGGGCTGCCTGCCGCGATCACGATGACGCGCCCGTGGGTCGCCCAAAAGGCCGTCGAGACGGGCCCGAACGCAATCGACTGACCCTCATTTGATGAGGCCGCTTGCCAACCCGACTGAGACTTGTCCCACTCGCGTTATTGCTCGGCACGTCCTCCGCGCTGGCGTTCGACACCAGCAAGCTCGGCCAGTGGGGAAGTCTACCGCTTGATGAGCTTACGCCCGTCATCGCCAGGTCGGCCCGACTTCAAGAAGAAGTCAACGAAGTGCTCTCCGAGAGCA
>DASQCY010000339.1:0-4221 GCA_035634495.1 Allostellaceae bacterium | reverse complement strand
CGCGCTACCGCGATCCCGACTAATAACCCGCACCCCTCCACCGGTGAGAACCCGCGAGGCTCCTCGAACCCCGGGCGGTGTCGCGTCAACTTTGCAGAGGGGTGTCATTTTTATATTGCGGTTACAGCGCGATGTCGCAGACCGCGTATGGAAAATTCACGTCATTGCAGAGAGAAGCATGGTCGAGCGTTCGCGCACGCTAGTCGGAGCTTCCTGCTTTTGTGATTATGCAAGTGGCTGATCACACTCAATAGATAGTCGGCGAGGGACTGGCTTTACTGGGTACGGGCGAGACCGAGGAGGTCGAGCGCCTTGTGTTGGAGAGCGGTGGGCCGAGCCGACAGGGTGAAGGGGCGCTCGGGGTCGATGGCGGTCAACAGGGTGTTTCGGGTCAGCGTGGCGAGATCGGCCAACAGCGTGCGGAAACTGTGAACCGGCAGCCCGTCCTCGGTTTGCCCGGTGGACTGTTTGGTGATGGCGGCAGGAGAGCGCGCGGCCTTGGCAACGACGCTGGCGCGCTGTGCTTCAGCGGCGTCCTTATCGGTATCGTCGTAGAGCATGGGCGCCAGACGCTGGCGCATGTGCCATTCCAGATAATAGGCCAGCATGCACAGAAACACGTGGGCGCGCACCCGGTCGGCCAGCCAGTGGTAGACCGGCCGGATCTGCAGATCGACGCTCTTGAGGCAGCGGAAGGCGCGCTCGACCAGGCTCAGAGACTTGTAACTGCGCACCGTAGTGGGGTCGTCGAGTACCGTGGCGGGCAGGCTGGTGCGCACGACATAGATGCCGTCGAGGGCCGCCTCGGCGGCGACTTCCTCGGTCTTGCGGGCAAAGCCAAAGCGATTGTCGGCAATGTCGAGGGTGAAGTGCTTGGCCATTTTGTGCCGGTCGAGCACGGCTCCGACTTTGAGACCGATTGCGGCCGCGCCGCGCAGCCGCTGGCGGGCCACCGCCGCGGCGATGCGCGCCAGTTCGCGCTCCGTGGCGGCGAGCAGATCCTCGCGCCGGCGGCCGCGCTCGGCCGCCAGTGCCCGGTTGCGGCAGACGATCAGGCGTTCGCCGGGAAAATCAGGTGAGGTAATCGCCGCCATGTCGCGCTCGTCGAACAGCGACATCTGCAACGCGCCGGCGTCACGCAAGATCTTGATCGCCGGGGCGCGCAAGGCGGTGATCCAGTCGAGCCCGGCGGTGCCGAGGTCCTCGGCGATGCGCGCCTGGGTGATCATGCCACGATCACCGACCAGCACCACATGAGCAAGACCAAAGCGTTCTTTGAGCTTGGTCACCTGGCTGGTCAAGGTCACCGGGTCGGCAGTACTGCCCTCGAAGACCTCGATGGCCACCGGACAGCCGTCTGCGGCGCAGAGCAGACCGTAGACGATCTGCAGTTTGCCGCGCTTGCCGTCACGGTTGTAGCCATACTGGGCGAGCGGACAGCAGCGGCCTTCCATGTAGCTCGACGAGACGTCGTAGAGCACCAGGGTGCCGCCGGCGAGGTGGTCTTTGGCGAGCGCCGTCTCGATCGCCGGCTGGCGGACGGCGAGCCAGTCGAGGGCGGTGTAGAGCTCGTCCTCATCGACCGGACCGAGGCCGAGCTGCTGGCCGAGGCTGGAGCTGGCCGTGTCCGGCGACAGCGCGCGGGCGGCGGCAAGTTTGGAGCCGGGCTCGAGCAGACGGTTGACGAGGAGGGCCAGGACAAGATCGCGACAGCGGTTGCCGTCCGGCCCGAGCAGGCGGTCGAGACCGATCTTGCGCGCCGTGCCGAGGGCGGCGGCGACGTGGCCATGCGGCAGCGAGCGGATGATGGTGATCGCTTGTTGGTCACTGGGGATGACGGTGCCGCCTTTGAGCAGCATCTTGAAGCCGGCGGTGCGGTCCGCCGGCCAGTCGGAAAGGTTGAGCAGGGTGCGCTTCTTGACTCTGCCGCCCTCGCGATAGCTCTCACGCAACAGGATGGCCGGCGGCGAGTGGCGATTGGGAACCGCTTCGATATACATGGCGCTACGATAGCGACAACTGAATTGTAATTCAACGATAACATTATCACATTACATGGCTACAATATGAAGCGGCGCAACTACAACATCGCGTCTTATCAATCACTTGGCTTCACGCCGAATAGGAAGTTCCGCCTAGAAGACCTATGGTGCGCATACCGTTCAGCTCATCTCGGAGAACCCGTATCGCTTAGCCCGCGATATCCCCAGGATCGGCTTCCGCGCGGCCGACCAGATCGCGGCCAAGCTCGGCATCGAGAAGACCGCGCTTGTTCGCGTGCGCGCCGGCATCGCTCACGAGCTCGCCCGAGGCCATGGACGATGGCCATTGCGGCCTTCCGGCGGAGGAGCTCATTCCCCTCACGCAGCAGCTCCTCGAGGTCCCGACAGAACTCGTCGAAACGGTACTTAGTCTCGAACTTCAGAAAGACGCCGAACTTCAGAAAGACGCCGTAATCGCCGACGATCTCGAGGGGAGACGTTGTGTATTCCTCGCCGGGCTATATCGGGCCGAGCGGGAGATTGCCGAGAAGCTCAAGGTGCTGGACATCGGAAAGCCGCCCCGGCCGTCGATCGATAACGGCATCGATCCACCAAGACCCAAGGCTCGGAATACCCGGCCTAGTCATCCCGCTGACGACCCGCACTACCCGATGCTGCGGCGGAACCGGGTCTACGCCGGGGTGACCCGCGGTAAGCGCCTGGTCGTCCTCGTATGGCAGCGCAAGGCGTTGGCGATCGCAATCAAGGGGGGCCGAGAGCAGCGAAGATGGTCGAAACTGCGGGAATGGCTCTCACGCCAATAATCTGTCCGACAGACGCGTAAACCCTGAGTGGGCCGGCAGCACGCCGGTGAAGGATGAGGCTCACGTCGCGTCCGGCAATCTTGCCCCAGTAGCCGGCACCACGGACAGGCGCATCGAATTCCGGATCAGCATCGACGTGGGCGACGTAGGGGTTAAATAGGCCGGGGGCTCGGAAGGCCGGCTCGGAGTTGTCCGGGGGGAGCCGAGGTGTGCCCGGCTACTGGCCCTATGACGCTCTCCGCTGGGCGACCCGGTTCCCGGATCGCCTGTCGACCGTCACGAGTCCCGTCGTTTTCGCCTTCGCCCGGGCGAGCAAGTCCGCCTCGCGATTGAGGGGCTTACGGCCAAAACTCTCGAAGGTCATTCGTGCGCCCGAGCATCTTGCCCACTATGAGAGGGTATTTCCATCCGCGACCCCAAAGTGAAGCGAAGGAACGGCTTCCGAGAGGAACCGCTCTTTCTTTTCGCCCTTCAACAGCGCTACGCCCTCGGCGGGGTCCGCGGCGATGACCTTCCGACCGCAAACTGTAGCATCGCGCCGAGAACGGCGAGGGAGCGGGCCGCAGGTACCACGCCCTCCTTCGACGATTGTGCGCCCGCGCCTTGCGGTCTTTATATCCGCCTTGCACTTCCCCGGGGAAAGTCGGCCTGGAATTTGGCGACATCACGCCTGCGCAAGCACGCTGGCGATCTAGCGGCTCGAGAGCGGTTTGACGTCGCGTTCGATGTTGGAGCGGTCGGTACCCAACTCGGCGCTTTCCTGTTGGGTTCTCGGACGGCCCTTCTGCGAGGTACAGGTCGAAAGAGCCAATGGTGAGAGCCTCGCGAGCCTCAGACTTTGAGCCGCTGGATCGCTCCCGTCCTTCACGCCGCGTAGAAGATCCAGCGCCCCCGATGCCAATTTCGAACGCGAGCAAATTCGGGGAACCATCAGCAAACACTATGCCGCTACAATGGCATCGTAGAGGTCACCGGTTCGACCCCGGCTGGCTCCACCAATCGAACAAGGGCTAAGTCGATCAACTGGCTGAGCCTTCTGTTGTCGCAAGCTCGCGGCTGGATGTCGTTCGTTTTTCACGTGTTCGCCGCCGCAGCAGTTGCTGCCTCTGTTTCACTGGTCGCTAGCCTGATATTTCGACTCGATCTCGCCATACTCGGTGCAAATCAGAGGCCAGAACAGCGGCGCGCGCGAAGGCCCCGACCGCGACGTATTATGAGCTCGCGAGTTTGGTGCCGATTTCATAACGCACCAAGGGTCCAACGCATCCTCTGCTTTGAATGACGACATATTGACGATCGCGATGCCAGGTTTCAGCAGTCGGTGCTGCTAAGGGGGGCGGAATGGCTGTCTCGATTGTTGAACAGGGCGGCCGCATCGTCGTCGGCACTCCCTACCACCCAAACTTCCCGGCCCG
>DASQCY010000338.1:0-2030 GCA_035634495.1 Allostellaceae bacterium | reverse complement strand
GAGGTCGAGCGATGGATGAGCGACTGGTCCGGAGCGCCAAGGAGCCCACAAGCAGCCGAGATCATCCCGCTTGGTAGACTTCGATAAGCGAGGCGATCCGATGAGCTTTACCCGATACGGGTCACTCAAAGGCCGAACGGTAATCATCACCGGCGGCGCCAGTGGCATTGGCGCGTCCTTTGTCCGCGCTTTTGTCGAGAACGGTGCCAAGGTCGCGTTTCTCGACCTGCAGCTCGAAACCGGCGCCGCACTCGCCGATTCGCTCGGCGACCGCGCGGCGCGTCCGCTCTTCGTGCCCTGCGACCTCACCGACACCGCGGCGCTGCGCACCGCGCTCGGCGAGATTCGCGCGGCTCTCGGCTCCGCCGCGGTGCTGGTCAACAACGCTGCCAACGACCAGCGCTACGAGTTCGATCAGATCACACCGGAGCAATTCGACCGCACGATTGCGGTCAATTTCCGCCATGTGTTTTTCGCGGCACAAGCAATAGTGCCGCAGATGCGCGACCTGGGCTACGGCTCGATCGTCAATATGTCATCGGTATCGTGGATGCGTGGCATCCCGCTGCTCGAAGCCTATGCCTCGGCCAAGGCGGCGATCGTCGGCTTCACAAATACGCTCGCCCGGGCGCTGGGGCCGCACCGCATCCGCGTCAACGCAATCGCGCCCGGCACCGTGCTCACCGAGCGCCAGCGCCAGCTGTGGTTTCAGACCGAAGCGCAGGTCGAGGCGGCACGCGCGGCGCAATGCCTGCCCGACTTGATCGCGCCGGACGACATCGCGAATCTCGCGCTGTTCCTCGCCTCCGACGACAGCCGGCTGATCACCAAGCAGACGATCTCGGTCAACGCCGGCGTGCTTTAACGAACCCCTTTGCGCGAAAAATAGATCAGATCAAGGTCTGAGCTGCATCACGCGCCTGGCCGGCGGCTTCCCCTAGGTCTTTGGTCAAGAAGTCTAAGACCGGCTTGGGAACACCCGGTTATTCGGCGGCGGCCCTCTCCGGCGCAGCGACCTCGTGCAGCACCGCTTCAGCCGCCGCGGCGACCCGGGTGTCGGCGAAAAAGCGCGGGTTCTGGCGGCCGAACAGCCGCACGACATTGGCGAACGTGAAGTCGCGGAAATCGGCCGCGGTCGCCAGCCCGTCCTCGACCATCTCATAGGCCTCGGGCACGACCTCGGTCATGTCCGGCACATCGAAATGGCCGATGTCAGAGCTGAAGATCGCATTGAGCCTGGCGCCCAATGGATTGGCGCGCGTATTGAAGGCCCAGACGTTCGAGGGGTCGTCGGCCTCGCAGCCAAAATAGAACGGCGTCACGAAGAGGTCGCGCCAGTCCCGCTTTTGGCTGATCTCGCAGGCGCTGTAGTCGTCTAGATCGGCGATGCCACCGGTCAATTTCTCCTCGCCCGGGAAAAATTGGCCGCCCTGCCGCTTCAGTGCCGCAGTGAACGCTTCGCCACCGTATTTGTCGGCGAGGTCCAGCAGCACGGCGCTGTCGATATTGCGCGGGTCGACCTCTTCCAGGCCTTTCAGGCAGCGCTTTTCCCAATGGCCGAGCAGGTCGCCGTACAAGAGGCAGGCCCAGCCGGCGCCGCCCTCGAGGAACGCCATGTTAAGGCCGGGGAAGCGGCGCGTCACGCCCCCGAGAAACATCGCCTTGCAGGCGGCGTGGTTGGCGGCGGCGAAATGGCCGATATGGTTGTAGACGAAATTCGTCGGCGACAGCCGGAGACCCGAGCGGCGCGCGCCGGAATGAAACGAAGGCGCGATGTTGAGTTCGAGGCACTTCGCCCACACCGGGTCGTAATCATACTCGCTGTCGAGGCCGATCACGTCCTTCCACACAGCGAACCGCTTCGCCTCGCCCTCGACATTACCAGCCGCCGCGACCGGCCGGTCCATCAGGGAGCCCAGCATCGCAACCTTGTAGCCGAGCTGTTTGACGGCAAACTCCAGCTCCTCGATCGCCTCCTCGGGCGTGTGCATCGGGATGATCGCGGCCGGCGTCATGCGGTCGGCGAACGG
>DASQCY010000337.1:0-3861 GCA_035634495.1 Allostellaceae bacterium | reverse complement strand
CGGAACCGCTTCGTCTTCCTCCTCCACGACGTCGGCCTCCTCGGTCTCGAGCTCGGTGTCGAGTTCCCCCGTTCCAACAGAATCGAGCTCCTTCTCAGCCGGCGGGATCGGACGGGCGCGACGCGATTTCAGAAACGCTTCCGGGTCATAAGGCGTGCTACATTTCGGGCAGATCACGGGTTCGCGCAGCAAATCGTAGTAACGGGTTCCGCAGCTCGGACAAATTCGCTTGGTGCCCCATTCGGGTTTGGCCACCATTCGCTCCATCGAGGTTTCACCTAGTCGGTTCGGGCGCCATTGCCACAACGGCGCTGCCCTGTCAAAAGCAAACCGATGACTAATTACGCAGGGGTCAGGCCGCCGAGCGCCCGCATATAGGCCGACGGCGACCCGACCACAACCGATTAACCCGCTAACCGAGCCTTGGTTATGGCCCATAACCTCTCGCCCCGATCACCCGCGCCCCTGGTCGCAGCGCGGCCTCGCGCTCCTCTCTCCGGCAAGATCCGCGTCCCCGGCGATAAGTCGATCTCGCATCGCGCGCTGATGCTGGGGGCGCTCGCGGTTGGAAGGACCCAGATCTCGGGCCTTCTCGACGGCGAGGACGTGCAAGCAACCGCCGCAGCCATCAACGCGCTCGGCGCGCATGCTTCCCCAACCGGCGACGGCCGATGGGTGGTGAACGGCGTCGGGATCGGTGGGCTCATCGAGCCTGAGGATCTCCTCGATCTCAGCAATTCCGGTACCTCGGCTCGGCTCCTGCTCGGCATCCTCGCCACCCACCCGATCACTGCCTTTGTCACCGGCGACACCTCGCTGCGACGGCGGCCGATGGGCCGCGTTGTCGCTCCGCTAAGCCGCATCGGCGCACACTTTGTAACGCGCGAAGGCGCTCGTTTGCCGCTGGCAATCAGCGGCACCGCAGACCCGGTCCCAATCAGCTATCAGCTCCCGGTGCCGTCGGCGCAGGTCAAATCCGCGGTGCTGCTCGCCGGGCTCAATGCCCCGGGGACTACGACGGTGATCGAACCCCAGCCAACCCGCGACCACACCGAACGCATGCTCCGCCATTTCGGCGCAACGGTTACAACTGAGCCGGTTGAAGGCGGGGGGAAGCGCATCGCCATTGACGGCTACCCGGAGCTTGCTGCTGCGCCAATCACCGTACCGGGCGATCCCTCCTCGGCCGCCTTTCCGCTGATCGCAGCACTGATCGTTCCAGGCTCGGACGTCACGATCGAAGGTGTCGGCATCAACCCGCTCCGGATCGGACTTATCGAGTGTCTGCGCGAGATGGGGGCGGACATTGCTTTGCTGAACGAACGTGACGAGGGGGGCGAGCCGGTCGCCGACCTACGCGCCCGCGCCGGGACGTTGAAGGGCGCGGACATCCCGGCGGAGCGGGCGCCGCGGATGATCGATGAGTACCCAATCCTTGCCGTCGCCGCGGCCTGCGCTCGTGGCCGCACAGTGATGCGTGGGCTCACCGAACTGCGCGTCAAAGAAAGCGACCGTCTCTCCGCCATCGGCGCCGGTCTTGATGCTTGCGGCGTACGCGTCGCGGTCGACGGCGACATGCTGACCGTAGAGGGTGATGGCGGCCCGCCCGAGGGTGGCGCCCTGATAGCCACGCAACTCGACCATCGGATCGCGATGGCGTTTCTGGTCCTCGGTTTGGCCGCACGCCTGCCCGTGCGCATTAATGACTCGGCGCCGATCGCGACCAGTTTCCCCGGCTTCCTCTCCCTGATGAACAGGCTCGGCGGTACGATGAGAGAGGAGGTGTGACGGCTCGCCCCCTCGTTATTGCGATCGACGGACCCGCCGCCTCCGGCAAGAGCACGCTTGCGCGCCGCCTCGCCGAGCATCTCGGCTTCGCCCACCTCGACACCGGAGCACTCTATCGGGCGACGGCGTTTCTGGTCCTCGATCAGGCGGGCGACCCGGCGGATCCTGTGGTTGCAGCAAGGGCGGCCGGCCTTGTCCATCCGCGGCTGCTCTTGGATCCGCGGCTGCGCGGCGAAGCGGTCTCTGCGGCCGCTTCGATGGTTGCCGCGATCCCCCTCGTCCGACAGACCTTGCTCAACCTGCAGCGAAACTTCGCAGCCCATCCCCCAAAACCTGCCAAGGGTGCTATCCTCGACGGCCGAGACATCGGCTCGGTCGTCTGTCCGGCGGCCGAGGTCAAGCTGTTCGTCACCGCGAGCGCCAAGGAGCGCGCCAGGCGCCGGGTCGAAGAGTTGCGACAACAGGGCGCGGCCGCTATATTTGTGGACGTCCTGCGGGATCTGAAGGAACGCGACGCGCGCGACACCGAGCGGGGGGCCGCTCCGCTGATTATAGCGCCCGACGCGACTACCATCGATACGACGACGCTCGACGCTAATGCAGTTTTCGAGCGCGCCTCCAGCCTCGTCGCGCGCGCAATTAAGGAGAAGGAATGGCAGCAGTAGAAATACAAACCAGGGAGGCGCCTGCGAAGGAGAGTTTTGCCGCGCTTCTCGATGAATCGCTGGGTGTCGCGAGCAGTCTCGAAGGGACCGTCGTCAAAGGCCGGGTCATCGCTGTCGAGAATGATGCCGTGCTAATCGACGTCGGCCTCAAATCGGAGGGCCGCGTGCCGCTGAAGGAGTTCGCCGCAGGAAGCGCACAGCCCGATCTCCACATCGGCGACACGGTCGAGGTCTTTCTTGAGCGGATGGAAGACAAGAACGGGGAGGCCCAGCTGTCGCGCGAGAAGGCGCGCCGCGAGGAGGCCTGGAGCCAGCTGGACAAGAGCTTTCAGGCGAACGAGCGGGTGACCGGGGTGATTTTCGGCCGGGTCAAGGGGGGATTTACCGTCGACCTTAGCGGCGCCATCGCTTTCTTGCCGGGCAGCCAAGTCGACATACGTCCTGTGCGCGACATCACCCCGCTCATCGGATCGCCACAACCGTTCCAGATTCTCAAGATGGATCGCTCGCGCGGCAACATCGTCGTGTCGCGCCGCGCCGTGCTCGAGGAAAGTCGCGCTGAGCAACGCTCCGAACTCGTCGCCAGCCTCAAGGAGGGCCAGATCCTCAACGGCGTCGTTAAGAACATTACCGATTACGGCGCCTTTGTCGATCTCGGCGGGGTCGATGGGTTGTTGCATGTCACCGACATCGCCTGGCGTCGCATCAACCACCCATCGGAGGCACTCAATATTGGCCAGACCGTCAAGGTCCAGGTCATTCGCTTCAATCCCGAGACGCAGCGCATCTCCCTTGGTATGAAGCAGCTCGAGGCCGATCCTTGGGAGGGTGTAGAACTCAAATATCCGGCTGGGGCCAGGTTCCGCGGCCGCGTCACCAACATCACCGACTACGGCGCGTTTGTCGAGCTGGAGCCAGGGGTCGAAGGGCTGGTTCACGTCTCCGAGATGAGCTGGACCAAGAAGAATGTGCACCCCGGCAAGATCATCTCGACAAGCCAGGAGGTCGAGGTGATGGTGCTCGATGTCGATCCCCAGAAGCGCCGGATCAGCCTCGGTCTGAAGCAGACGCTCGCCAATCCATGGGAAGCCTTTGTCGAAGAACACCCGGTCGACAGTGAGCTCGAAGGCGAGGTTCGCAACATCACCGAGTTCGGCCTGTTCGTTGGCCTGCCCGGCGATATCGACGGCATGGTGCACCTCTCCGACATCGATTGGAATCGTCCCGGCGAGGAGGCGATCAACAACTACCACAAAGGCGAGGTGGTGCGCGTCAGGGTGCTCGATGTCGACGTCGACAAAGAGCGCATAAGCCTCGGCATCAAGCAGCTTGCGGCCGACCCCTTCGAGGCCGGTATGACCAAGCTAAAGAAGGGAGAAGTGGTGACCGGGACGATCGCCGCGCTGAC
>DASQCY010000336.1:0-1908 GCA_035634495.1 Allostellaceae bacterium | reverse complement strand
CCCAAGCGGCTCCGCGAGAGCATGCGCCGTGGTCGGCCCAAGACCTTCGAGCCTTCCACGCAGAATTTCGGTCAAGGCGTCTTCGCGTGACCAGTCCTGCCCCGCATATTCGTTGGGGACTGTAATCGCCGGATCGAGTTTTGCTTCCGGCCACAAGGCCAGGAACTGAGGCAACCGTTCGGCCGCGACCCATAATATGGTTGGCGGCGTGGTCAGCCGCGTGACACGTCTGTCCCGCACCAGCTGCGCAAACCAGTCGCTCCAGACTGGCTCCGCCTCAGCTTCCTGGGCACTGAAAAACCCGAGCCATGCCAGCGCGTCGTGCAATTCGTCGGCGTTCGTGGGGTCGGGCCAGGCTTCGCCGCGCACCCGCGCTATCGCCTCGGGATCGAGCCGGCCAATATCGGCGGCGACCTCCGGCGCGAGCCAGCGCCGGCTCATTACTGCCTGGGTCCGCCGTTCCTCGAGCGGTGCATCGTCGAGATAGGCGTACGGACGGGCCGACAGAACTTCGAGAGCGAGCGGCGAGGGCTCGGTCAGATCGCGCGTGACGACGCTGATTTCGCCCGCTTCGAGCCGAGTGAGGATCTGCGTTAGCCCGTCGATGTCCATGGCATCGACCAGGCAGTCCGTTATCGTCTGGCGGATCAGCGGATGGTCGGGAATCTCACGCTCGCCAACGAGATTCTCGGCGCATGCGAGCTGGTCGGGGAAGATTGCCGCGATCAGGTCCTCGGCGTCCATCCTTGCGAGCTGCGGCGGCACTCTCTTACCGCCGCGGAAGCGTGGCAGCGCCAGCGAGATGCCGGCGACCCAACGCCAACGCGTGATGAACATCGGTGCGTCGAGCAATGCCTGGACCAGCACCGCCCCGATACTGGCCGAATGGAGGTAGTGCCGCACCTCATTGAGATCGAAGCTGTGCGCTCGGGTCAGCGACAGCACGATATTGTCCTCGGTTGCAGCGGCCTGTAGCTCGAAGTTGAACTTGCGGCAAATGCGTTTGCGCAGTGCCAGACCCCATGCGCGGTTGACGCGGCTGCCATAGGGCGAGTGGATGACCAGTTGCATGCCGCCGGTTTCATCGAAGAAACGTTCGAGGACGAGCGTGTCCTGGGTCGGCAATAGGCCCAATGCCGCACGCGCCGAGGCTAGGTATTCGACCAGCTGCTCGGCGGCGGGCTCGGCGATGCCGACCTCCTCGGCGAGCCATCGCGTGGTTCGTTCTCCGTCGGGGTCGGCCGGCAGGCGGGCGGCGATCTCCGCCCGCAGCCGCGACACCGACTGCGACAGCTCGTCGGTGCGGCCCGGCGCCTCGCCTAGCCAGAACGGGATATTGGGCATCAGGCCCTGCGCGTCCTCGACCCGGACGGTGCCGCGCTCGACGCGCCGGATGCGGTAGGCCGTGTTGCCGAGCTGAAAGACGTCGCCGGCCATGCTCTCGACCGCCCAGTCCTCGTTGACGCTGCCGATGACCTGGTTTTCCGGTTCCAGCAGCACCTGATAGTCAGCGGTGTCGGGGATCGCTCCTCCCGAGGTCAGTGCCGTCAGCCGCGCTCCACGCCGGCCACGCAATACATGATTGACGGCGTCGTGATGGATCAGCGCCCCCCGCCGGCCGCGGCGGGTGCCGAAGCCTTGGGCCAGCATGCCGACGATGGCGGCAAAATCGTCGCGCACCAGCGCCCGGTAGGGCCACGCGCGACGCATCAGCGCGAAGAGTTCGTCCTCCTTCCACTCCCCCGCCGCCACTTCGGCGACGATCTGCTGCGCCAGCACGTCGAGTGGTTGTCCCGGAATCGAGAGGCGGTCGAGCTCGCCGCGGTTGACGCTGTCGAGCAACGCCGCGCACTCGACCAGCTCGTCGCGCGACAGCGGGAAGAGGCGGCCCTTGGGCGTGCCCTCGAC
>DASQCY010000335.1:0-1638 GCA_035634495.1 Allostellaceae bacterium | reverse complement strand
CCGCGGGCGGCGACGGTGAGCTCGCGCCAGGTCTCGTCGTCGATCGGCACGCCGTTTTTGATGCGCTCGGCGCGCATCAGGCGTTCGGGGTCGCCGGGGATCAGCACCGGCTCGTCCGGGTGCCGCGGCGGCGAGGCGGTGATGTATCGGGTCATCGCCGCGATCTCGTCCTGCAGCCAGGCGCGGTCGACGAGCCGCGACGGGTCGATGACGATCGTCAGCATGCCGTTCGTCGCCGTGGTGCCGCCCTGCCGCTCGGGCCGCATCGTACCGCTGCCGCACAGCGCACCCGCCAGCATCTCGCAGACAAAAGCGAGCGCGTAGCCCTTGTGCTCGCCAAAGGTCGTGAGCGCGCCGCGCGGCTGGCGGTACATGGCAGCGGGGTCGGTCGTCGGCTTGCCCTCGCCGTCGATCAGGATGCCAGGCTTGAGCTGCTCGCCCTTGTTGCGGGCAACCCGCACCTTGCCCATCGCGACGACACTTGTCGCCATGTCGAGGATGATCGGCCGTTCGGGCTCGGAGCCCGGTATCGCAATGCAGACGGGGTTGGTGCTGAAGCGCGCATCGGAACCGCGCCACGGCGCCACGGCCGGCCGCGCATCGGTGACGTTGACGAAGTGGAACGAGACGAGGCCCGCCTCGGCGCACATCTCGCCATAGGTGCCGACCCGGCCGATGTGATGCGGGTTGCGCAGGGCGACGACCGCGACCCCGGTGTCGTGCGCCTTGGCGATGCCGACCATCGTCGCTTCGCGCGCGGCGATCTGGCCCCAGGCGCGCTCGCCGTCATAGACGATCAAGGATCCGTTCTCGCTGACGACGCGTCCCTTGCGGTTGGCAAAGACGGTGCCGCCTGCGAGATGCTGCAGATAGTTCGGGATCAGGCCGACGCCGTGGCTGTCATGGCCGCGCAAATTGGCTCCGATCAGATGATCAGCGATAACCCGTGCTTCTTCCGGGTCGCTGCCGGCCGCACTGAAAACGCGAGTGGCGATCTCGTGCAGCGCGGTGTGGTCGATCACGATCACTGGCTTGTCCTCTCCTTCAATTTCCGCCGTCCGCCGAGGCGGCGATGCGCAGTGGGTGGGCGGGATAGACCCCGAGGATCTTGACCTCGCGCGAAAAGAACGTGAGCTCCTCGAGCGCCAGTGCCAACGAGCGCTCCTCGGGATGCGCCTCGACATCGGCGTAGAACTGCGTTGCCGCGAAGGCGCCGCCGACCATGTAGCTCTCGAGCTTGGTCATGTTGACGCCGTTGGTGGCGAACCCGCCCAGAGCCTTGTAGAGGGCGGCCGGCACGTTGCGAACGCGGAATAGAAAGGTCGTCACCGTCGGAGTACCCTGCGCCGGCCGTTTGGGCTCGCGCGACATGATCAGAAAACGCGTCGTATTGTGCTCGGCGTCCTCGATGTTCTCTTTCAGCGAGACGAGGCCGTAGATCTGTCCGGCGAGTTCGGAGGCGATCGCCGCGACGCTCGGGTCGCCGCGGGCGGCGATCTCTGCCGCCGCCCCGGCGGTGTCGGCGGCCACCACCGGCTCGAGCCCGAGCGAGCGGATCAGTTTGCGGCACTGCGACAGCGCATGGACGTGGCTTCTGACCGTGCGCAATGTCGCGAGGGTCGCTCCGGGCACGGCCAG
>DASQCY010000334.1:0-1882 GCA_035634495.1 Allostellaceae bacterium | reverse complement strand
GACACCTATTACGAGGCGGTCGATACAAGGGTGCCGGGGCATGGTGAGGATCTCGCCCGATTGAAACGGGACCGGATTCTGATCGACGGTGCGCCGGTCGCCGGCCAGGGGCTGCTGCTGCAGATTTTCACCGAGACAGTGATCGGCCCGATCTTTTTCGAGATCATCCAGCGCAAGGGAAATGAAGGATTCGGCGAGGGCAATTTCCGCGCCCTCTTCGAATCGATCGAGCGCGACCAAATCCGCCGTGGCGTGCTCGCCTCGACATGACGCGGTTGGCTCCCGCCGATCTAACCGAATTGCGCGACCAGATCGCCGGCGCGCTCGCCGCCGAGGAACCGGTCGAGCTCGTCGCCGGCGGGTCGAAACGCGGGCTCGGACGGCCGGTTCAGGCGGCCGATATACTCGACTTGGCGCTTCTCTCAGGCATCCGCGACTACCAGCCGAGCGAGCTTGTGCTGACCGCCGGCCCCGGCACCCCCCTCGGCGAGATCGAGCGCGCGCTCGAAGAGGCCGGCCAGATGCTCGCCTTCGAGCCGCCGGACTGGCGCGCCCTGCTCGGCTCCGGCGAGCAGGACGGCGCGGGGCCGACCCTCGGAGGCGTTCTCGCATGCAATCTCTCTGGTCCGCGCCGCATCAAGGCGGGTGCGGCGCGCGACCATTTTCTGGGCTTTCGGGCGGTCAGCGGCCGCGGCGAGATCTTCAAGGCCGGCGGCAAGGTCATCAAGAACGTCACGGGCTTCGATCTGCCCAAATTGATGGCTGGCTCCTACGGCACATTGGCCGTACTCGAAGAGGTCACGGTAAAGGTGTTGCCGCGGCCCGAAACCGTCGCGACCTTGCTGTTCACGAAAGTCGAGCCCGTCGCCGCGGGACATTTGATGGGGGCGGCGCTCGGCTCGCCGCACGAGGTCTCGGGGGCGGCCTATCTGCCGGCGGGGGTAGCGATGCCGTTCTCCTTGACGGACGGCGGCACCGTGGGGTTGCGGCTGGAGGGCCCGGCGCCGTCGGTTGAATTTCGTTGCGACAGCCTTACTCGCGAGCACGGGACGAAGGGTGCTGTGGAGATCGTGACCGGTTCCGAGGCGAAAGTGTTTTGGCGCGCTATCGGCGAGGCGGCACCGCTCGCGGGGCTTGCCGGCCGCGCGGTGTGGCGCATCTCGGTGGCGCCCGCGCGCGGCGCAGAGTTGGGGCAAGCTATATCGCGGGTGCTCGACGCGGTCTGGTTTCTCGATTGGGGCGGCGGTTTGTTATGGCTGGCCGTGCCCGAAGTATCCGACGCCGGCGCCGAGCCAATCCGCACCGCGATCCGCGGGCTGGACGGCCGCGATACCGGCCATGCCACGCTCGTCAAGGGGTCGCCGGCCTTGCGCGGCTCGGTCGCGGTGTTCGAGCCGCAGCCGGCGCCGCTCGCTGCACTCTCGCGCCGGGTCAAGGACGCCTTCGACCCGGCGCACATCCTCAACCCGGGTCGCATGGTCGAGGGAAGTTGACAGGGTGGTATCAGAGCCGAACTCGAGAGGCTCGCCCGGCGCTCCGGGAGGACCACACTGCTACGCATGGACATCGCAGGGCGGCCGCGGGCCAGGACCCAGAAACCGGGGGAGTGTCGCCTCAACTTTGCACAGGCGTGTCATCTCTATACTACGCTTACAGGCGGTGTCGGATAACCTTTCTGAAAACTCGCTGCGTCACTTTCAGATAATTTAGACGGTAAGACGGTTGCGCGAAGCTCGCCTTTTGGGGAGGATCGCGCGGGCGCACAAAGTTGCTCCCTGCTGCGCATGTTCTAACCGGGAGGAAATCCATGTTGCGTAAACTCGTGATTGGCGCGCTCGGGGCTATGGCTCTCATGTTCTCGACTACAGCATTCGCGCAAGGC
>DASQCY010000333.1:0-3005 GCA_035634495.1 Allostellaceae bacterium | reverse complement strand
CGACCGTGCAAGTCGCTGGCGAAGGCGAACCCTCGACCGCCGCCGTCGCGCAACGCGGCTTAGAGCTTACCCATCCCGCCGCAGCGGCAGCGGCGCAGTAGCTCTGCCCCGTTATTCTGTCAGCACCGCCGCGAGGATGGTGCGCGCTTGCGCGGCGTCCTCGGCGATCTGCGCCTTCAGGGCGTCGAGCCCGGCAAATTTGCGCTCGGGGCGAATGAAATCGATCAGCGCCACCCGCAGATGGCACCCGTAGAGGTCCACATCGGTGTCGAACAGGTGCGCCTCGAGCCGGGGCACCAGACCGCCGACCGTCGGGCGCAGCCCGAGATTGGCGACGCCGTCGACGGTATGGCCGGCGAGCGGATCGTCGATACCGTCACCACAGACGCGCACGGCATAGACCCCGAAGGCCGGCTGAAGATAGTCGTCGAGACCCAAATTCGCGGTCGGAAAGCCGATCGTCCGCCCGCGCCGGTCACCGGTGGCGACGCGGCCGTCGATCTCCCAGAACCGCCCGAGCAATGCCGCCGCCTCGCGCGCCCTCCCTGCCTTCAAGAGCTCGCGGATATGGGTCGCGGAATAGACCGTCGCGTCCGCGCCGCGAATCGGCTCGAGCACTGTGACGCCAAAGCCGTGCTGCGCACCCTCGGAGCGCAGCAGATCCGGCGTGCCGCGGCGGCGGTTGCCGAAGGTACAGTCCCACCCGACGACGACATGGCCGGCGCCGATCGCCCCGACTATCACCTCCGCAATAAAGTCCTCCGCACTTTTCGCAGCAAAGCCGAGATCAAAATGCTGGACGAACAACAGATCGACGCCGAGCCGCGCCAATTCGCGCTCCTTGACGCGGAAAGGCGTCAGCCGGAACGGGTCGCTCGCCGGGAGGAACACGCTGCGCGGGTGAGGTTCGAAAGTCAGCACCGCGACTGGCCGGCCCTCTTCCCGCGCTTGGTCGCGCACTTGGGCGATCAGCTCCGCGTGCCCGCGATGCAGGCCGTCGAAATTGCCCATCGCGAGAACCGAGCCACGCTGGTGGTTCGATCCAGGGCCGGGATGTCGGATGACGCGGATCACGGGAGCGGAGCAATTCATCGTCGGGCAGGTGCCGCAAAAATAGCCCGAGCGGCCGCCCGAGGATAGCAGGTCGCGCAACGCGGCGTCGGCTACCAGCCGGTCTCGCCAACCGCCAAGCGCAGGCCCGATGGGAAGAGCTCCTGGTGCTCCGGGTTCCGATCGGGCATGACGCTCGGGACCACGACAGAGGTAACGACACGCGGGCCCCTCACGATGACACCCGCGTCGGCCGCCGCCGTCGAAAGTCCCGTGAAGTGTGTTGCTGCGCTGCATCACCTGGCATTAGCCGGCGAAACCCCAAAACCGCGGTGATATCAAGTGATCGCCGACTGGCCCTCACAGCTGATGCAGGTCTCCAACCCATGTCTTATTGGCATCGGCCGTATTCGGGCAGCGATAGACCCCCGACCCCTTCGGCGGATTCCTTTGATGCTTCAACCGGGCTCGCGGCCACGAACGGGCGAACCGGCGAAATGCCCCCGGTTTGGTCGGCCACCAGTTGCGTGGCGATCCGGCGGCTCGCAAAACCGTCCCCGTAGGGATTTTCGACTCGGCTCATCCGCCGGTACGCCTGCTGATCGTCGAGCAACGTCTGCATTTCGTCGAACAGCCGCTGCTCGTCGGTTCCAACCAGCTTGGCCAAGCCATGCTCCATGGCTTCCGGCCGCTCGGTGGTGTCGCGAGTGACCAGCACAGGCTTTCCAAATGACGGCGCTTCCTCCTGGATCCCGCCCGAATCGGTAACCACGAAGTGACACCGCTTTAGCAGAAAGACGAGCTCGGGATAATCGACCGGCCCGACCAGAAGGATGTTGTCGTGCCCATGTAGCGGCTCGATCGCCCGCCGTACATTGGGGTTTGGATGGACCGGAAAGACGATCGCCACGTCCCGTCGGAGCGCGATCCGTGCCATCGCACGGCAAATCCGTGCGAGCCCGCCGCCGAAGCTTTCACGGCGATGACCCGTCATCAGGATCACTCGTTTGTCCTTCGCGAAGCGTTCGCCGAGGATCTTCTCGACGCGCGCTCGCAACTCCGTCCGGCCGTCCAACAGAGCCGACACCCATAACAAGGCGTCGATCCCGCTATTGCCGGTCACGACGATCCGGTCGCGGCCAATTCCTTCGTACAAAAGATTTTCGCGTGCCCGGGCAGTCGGGGCGAAATGAAGATCGGCGACGTGGCTGACGAGCCTGCGGTTGACCTCCTCAGGCCACGGCGAATAGATGTTGTCGGTGCGCAGGCCGGCCTCGACATGCGCCACCGGAATTCTCTGGTAGAACGCCGCAAGCGCACCGGCAAAGGTCGTGGTCGTGTCCCCTTGCACAATGACCCGATCGGGTCGCCAGGAGGCGAGGACTCCGGCGACGCCCGATAATGCGGCCCCCGTCAGATAGGCCAAGTCCTGATCCGGCCGCATGATTTCGAGATTCCAATCCGGCCGCAGGCCGAACAGGTCGAGGACTTGCGCCAGCAGCTCGCGATGCTGGCCGGTCACGCAGACTTTGCACTGGAAGTCCGGTCGAGCTGAGAGCTCCCTGACCACCGGCGCCAGCTTGATCGCTTCCGGGCGCGTCCCAAAGACAAACAGCAGGTTCATCCTGCGCCGGAGCTAACCATATCCATGAGTGAGACCGGTCACGTCGATGACGACACGGCGCATCAGCTCCTCGCGCGGAATTTTCCGAAACTGCGAATGCGCCACCAGTAGAGCGACGATATCCGCGTGGCGGACCGCTTCCAGGGTGTCGCAGAACGAGACGTTCGACAGCGCCGCCAGCCCTTCCGGCAGGGTACTCAAATTTGGATCGGCGATCAGGATCTGCTCTTCTCCGATGCGCGCCAGTTGCCCGGCGATCTCCAGCGCCGGGCTCTCCCGCAGATCGTCGACATCCGGCTTGTAGGTCAATCCGAGGCAGGCGATGACGGGC
>DASQCY010000332.1:0-2485 GCA_035634495.1 Allostellaceae bacterium | reverse complement strand
CTCCATTGACGAACACCGGTCGCGGCACCACGCTGGCAAATCGGCGGTTGGCAAAATGTCTGTCCACGACCTCGAGCGGCGGTTCGCCGTTGGCGTCCAACTGGATCGTTTCGAGATCCGATACATCGCCTTGGTTCAGGCGTCGAGCGTAAGCAGGATTACGGCTGTAGCTCGGCCAATATGCCTCGCCGGGGGCGAGCGGGAACCAACCGATGCCCGGCGAGGTGCTGTCGGCCACACTCAGCCCGACACCCCGGGTACCGAGGAAGGCGACCACCGCGGGCATGTATTCGGGGTGCTCTACAAACTTGCCCGGGGCCCAAATCCAGCGCTCGCCGACAAAGGCCCAGCGGCCATAATGAGACGGGGCGAATCCCCAGGGCTGATCGTCGATCCAGGTCCAACCCCACGGTACGATCCAGCGCCAATGACCGTCGCGATATGGGGCCCAATCGGGGGGCAACCCAGTGGGAACCCAGACAGCACCGTATTCGGCGGTGCTCTCCCAGGTTCCCGCCATATCGAGCTCGGCAAAGCCGGTCATGTACGGGGAAACGTAATAGGGTGCCGCGAGACGCATCTCGTCGTAATCGCGCGACCGGCACCACTCGACAAAGTCATCGCCTGCTGCCGGCTGGATTGTCGCATCTGTCGGGTCCGAACCTGCGGATAGCGCTCCTCCCGCCGAAACCGCAATACGTCGGGTGCTGGCGTCGATGTCGTAACGGCCGGGCTGCAGCAACCGGACGCCTTCGCGTGACATCTCGACCTCGACGCTTTCGCCGTAGCCGAGCCGGCGCAGGGCAAAGCCGATCCGTCCCCCGATGACGGCGACCTGGATGGCGCGATCGTCCAGTTTGGTAATGTCGATCTCACTTTCGGGGGCGAGCTCAATCGTGTCGGCGCCAATCTCGATCTCTGCGCGGGCTTGCGCGCCGGTACGCAGCGACGCACCGGCCGCGACCGGGAAGTTCAACAGGGCGTCGAGCCATTCCCCCGAGGCGCGGACACTGACATTTCCGAAGACGAGGCTCAGCCGGCCGACCCGGCCGGGCGGGGTTTCGGCTGCGGCCGCGGGGGTGGTGGCCTCGGCAGTTGGAATTGGCGCCTCCGCCGGCATAGCCGCCACTTCCGCCAGCTCTGGGACGGCAAGAATCGTGACGAAAACGCTGATTAAAAAAAGCCGCACGGCTTCACCCCCTGGGTGCCATTTCGAAGCAACTTTAGCAGATCATGCTTGCCGGCAATCAAGAAACTGAGACGAAATCTGTTTTTCCGCGCAATTGATGGAGTGCTAACCCTCGTACATCGCGTCTAAATTTAGGGATCGGATTCCAGCGGCCCTGTAGATACAATAGCATTGCTGAGAGCGCTTCATTATGACCGAGAAACTACCGGACGACATCGCGATTATTGCGCTTGGCCCCGCCGGCGCGCCTCTCGGCCGGCGGCTGCAGGCGGCACTGCCAGGTTCCCGGCTGCACGGGCCTGGCGCGCACCCGGCCGATTGGGACGAGAGCTACGAGCGCGCATCGCTGCATATCGCGGGACTGTTCGAAGCTGGGCGGCCGATCCTGGGCATCTGCGCCAGCGGCATCCTGATCCGAGCAGTTGCGTCGTTACTCGCTGCCAAGCAGGTGGAGCCACCGGTAGTCGCAGTTGCTGAAGACGGCTCGGTCGCAGTGCCACTCGTGGGCGGGCATCATGGCGCGAACGCGCTGGCCCGCTCCGTCGCCGCGCTGACCGGCGGGATCGCGGCGATCACCACGGCAGGGGACCTGAGGCTTGGTCTGGCCATCGACGAGCCGCCGCCGGGCTGGCGGATCGTCAACCCGGAACAGGTCCGACCGATCACCGCGGCGCTCTTACGGGGCGAGCCCGTCGCGCTGGTCTCCGAGGCGGGAGGAGCGGATTGGTTGCGCTCGGGCGCGATCGGCTGGGCGGAGCAGGCCAAACGGCATGTCGTCGTGACCGACCGCTATGTTGATCCCGGGACCGACACCCTGGTCTTCCACCCGCCTGTCCTGGCATTGGGGATTGGCTGTGAGCGCGGCTGCTCGGCCGAGGAGATTTCCGATCTCGCGCAGTCGACGTTGGCGGAAGCGGGGCTCGCCGCGACCGCGGTCGCCGCGGTCGTATCGGTCGATCTGAAGCTCGCCGAGCCGGGTATTCACGCGCTCGCCGCGGCTCTCGACGTGCCGGCGCGGTTCTTCCCGGCCTCGCGCTTGCTTGCTGAGACGGCGCGCCTCTCCGAGCGCTCGGCGGCGGTGTTTCGGGCGACCGGCTGCTGGGGAGTAGCGGAGGGAGCGGCACTCGCCGCCGCCGGACCAGGCGGGGTGCTCATTGCGCCCAAGCGCAAATCGCGGCGGGCCACCTGCGCGGTGGCGCGCGCGCCGGCGCCGATCGACGCCGATGCGATCGGGCGTCGGAGGGGGACGCTCACCGTGATCGGCATCGGCCCGGGCGACCCCTCCTGGCGCACCCC
>DASQCY010000331.1:0-2663 GCA_035634495.1 Allostellaceae bacterium | reverse complement strand
CGTGTACGTCGACAAAATCCTCAAAGGCGCCCAGCCCGCCGATTTGCCGGTCGAGCAGCCAACTCGTTTCCAACTGGTCATCAATATGAAAACCGCCAAGGCGCTTGGCATTACTGTGCCAGCGACGCTCCTCGCCCGCGCTGACGAGGTGATCGAATGAATCGCCGCCAGGCTCGATGATCACGGCGTGAACAAGCATCTCGCCGGAGCAACCAATCCGACGCCGCTCATTATTGGCTGAGGGTGCGGACGTAAGCCGCAACGTCCTCGATGGACCAGGATGGCACGAGGATGCCGCCGATGATCGCCGCCGTCCCTGCCCCTTCAAACCACGCCGGCTTTATCTGCTCTTTCGAGCGCACGCGATGCACGCGGTTGTTCACGCGCGAGCGCCGCCGCCAGCGTCATTTCAATGCGCCGCGGTCTTCCTGAGAAGATAGGTGTCCATAATCCACCCCTTCTTTGCCTTGGCTTCGCTTCGGATCCGCTCGATCTCGTGCATGCGCCCTTTCAGGTTGCCCGACACGAGAATCTCATCGTCAGTTCCGATGTAGGCCCCCCAGTAGATGTCGATCTCCGGGTCGCTGATGTTCTTGAACGAGCATTCCGCGTCGAGCATCACAACGACATCATCGCTATCATCGGGCAGCCGCTGCGATAGCTTGCGCCCGGTGGTAATATGAATCGACTGTCCGATCCGGTTCAGGGTGATCTTATGGCGAGCGGCCAGCGCCTGAATGCTGCTTATTCCAGGAACCACTTCGTAGTCGAATGCAACGGTTCCCCTGGCAATGATCCGATCGATGATCCGTAACGTGCTGTCGTAGAGCGACGGATCACCCCACACGAGGAAGGCACCGCGTTCGTCCTCGCCGAGTTCTTGTCCGATCAATCTCTCGTATATGGCGGCCCGCTGCTCGTGCCATGCTTTGACGCCCGCCTCATACGACGACGCAGTTCGATCGCGCTCCGGATCCGGGACCTCGATGGTCCGGTACGACTTGTTCTTGATGTAGCGCTTGCAGATCTCCTTGCGCAGGCGGACGAGGTCCTCTTTTTCACGCCCTTTGTCCATCACAAAGACTACGTCGACCTCATTGAGCGCATTGATTGCCTGCACGGTGATGTAGTCGGGATTACCGGCACCAATACCGATGATGAAAACCTTTCGCATCTTCAAGCGTCCTCCACTCAACCCCTGGACTAAACCACAATTTCCCGAAACAGACCCCGCTGATCCCTGGGTTTGACCTCAGCGTCTTGCGAGAAAACCGGTCCCGCGCGCTCAACCCGGCGTTACGGTTGCGTCCGGGATGCGGTTGATCGACCGGCATTGCACCTTGCAAAACATGCCGGTTGCGCGTGATGTCGAGCGGCGATAATCCCCATTCCCCGGATCAGCAGGTCGATAGCCATGGCCCATTATCGCAGACCGCTCGCGGCCGCCGCCGCGCTCAACACCGCGATTTTCGTGGTCGAAGCGGTTGCCGGATTCAAGGCCGATAGTCTCAGCCTCATCATGGACAGCGTGCATAATCTCTCCGACGAGATGGCGCTCGTCTTCCTCTATCTGGCGTTCGTGCTGCCGCACGGAATCTCGCGGCACCTCTTGCGCTCGGCCAATGTCTTCAACTCGGTCGGCCTCCTACTCGTCAGTGGACTGCTGCTGTGGCAGGCGGCGGAGCGAATCCTCCATCCCGCCCCGGTCATCGGCTCGATCGCCGTCGTGGTCGGGCTCGTCGCCGCCGCCGCCAATTGGGGCGTCGCGCGGCTTCTGCTCGCGCCGGGCCGCAACAACGCGGCGATCCGCCTCGCCTATATTCACAATCTCGGCGACGTCTATGTGTCCCTGGCACCGGTCGCCTCCGGCCTCCTGGTCAGCCTGACCGGGTATTCGATTTTCGATCCCCTCATCGCGGCAGCCATCGCCGTGTGGATCATCGCCTCCACCGTGCGCGAGGTTTTCGCGTCGAGCGAGGAGCTCATCTGGCCCGAGAAAATCGTCTGCGGCCATTCCGACCACGATGAGGCGGCGGTCGGCGCCGCCCCCTCTCAGCCCTAGCGGCGCCGGTGCATAGGCCAGCCGCGTAAGATGCTCAGCTCCACGTCACACCTGACAAGCAGCTAGGTGGACAAGGCCGCCGCAAATCAGAATCGAGCTGAAGCGGTTAGGGCGTGTACGCAAAAGCTATGCGCGCGACGGCGCAATCCCTCACTCGGGCTCGATGCCGGCGGCGCGAATGACTTTGCCCCACTTCGCGTTTTGCTCGGTGATGAAGGCAGCAAACTCGGCCGGCGTATTCCATTGCGCCACGATGCCAAGGGCCCTGAAACGCTCGGCGGTTTCCGGCCGTTTGAAATCCGCAGCCAGCGCGGCGTTGAGCGTGTCGATGATCGGCCGCGGCGTGCCGGCGCGGGCGAAAAAGCCCTGCCAGCTGCTGGCGTCGTAGCCAGGCACCGTTTCGGCAAGCGGAGGCACGCCGGGTAGTTCCGAATTTCCCTTGGCCGAGAGCACGGCGAGAGCTTTCACCCTGCCAGCCTGGATGAGCGGCAACGCGGGCGGGATATCGACGAACTCCATCGAGACGTTGCCGCTGGCGATGTCGGCGAGGCCGGGAACCGCGCCTTTGTATGGAATGTGTCGAATATCCGTGCCGGTCATG
>DASQCY010000330.1:0-8057 GCA_035634495.1 Allostellaceae bacterium | reverse complement strand
CCGGTCCGTGCGACCACTCTCCGTCACAGGTTAGCGCGTAGGCGTCGACGAGCGCGGCTGGAGAGCACACAGGTCTCGGCAGTTCGCTCGTGCGTAATCTGTTTGTAGATTATGCAGCTAGATCCGGCCCGGGCTAGGGCGCCGCGCCAGCGACAAGCGGACAAACAAGTCTATAAGGTTTTGTGGCCTCCATCCGCCAGAACGTCGCAATCGCGGGCTCGGGAATGAAGGTGTCCTCAGGGAACACGGCCAGTTCCAGATAGCGGTTGCGTTGGTTAGGGGCGAACGCATCGATGCTGACCTGGAGAGAACGAAAGACGTCCAGATACGGGTAGTTCGGCAGCCTCTGTTGAATTTTAGTGAGGTCAGCGTGTTCCAGGCGGTGCAGCACGTTTCCCCAACGGTCCGGATTGTCGCGAAGGAGGGCGCCGCACAGCTGCAATCGCGAGGGGCAGGTTTCCGCATTGCTCTGCGATTAACGGGGCCTCCGGGGGCAGAGAGCCAGGATCGTCGCCGCACCATTCGGCGAGGAGGGTCAGCGCCTGTTGATTTGCTAAGATGTCGACTTCGTGCTTGTGCGCCCCTAGGGCAGTCACCAGCCCAGCATCGCGAGTAGTGACCAGCAAACGGCAGCGTGGGCCAAGGGCGTCGCGAAACGCCTCGACCTGGTCCATCGACCAGACATCGTCGACGACGATAAGGCAGATTTTGCTGCCGAGTACCCCCGCCAAATGCTGTTTGGCCGTCCGTTCCTCGACATAATGCCCGGGGTCGTCACCCAGAGCTTCGCCCACCTGCCCCATATTGTTGAGGCGCGTCAGACCGGTTTCCTGTTTGCCGGCCGACAGCCAAAAGATGCCCTCGGCGCGCCGCGATGGTACGGGCGAAGGCAGCGGCCAGAACGGATTTACCAATGCCGCCCATACCCTGAAGCGCGGCGACTTGGCCCGCTGACGTGATCACCGTCGGCCGTTGGACATCGGCCAATACGCTGTCCTGCAACCGGAGAATATGGTCCCGCCGAGGCAAACAATGCGGTGGTAGGGCCGGTGCGTAACAAGCGCCGAGCCCCAGCACCGGGTCGCGCAGGATCCTGAGGATTTCAGAAAATGCATCGTTGTACGGGCGCGCGGCTCTGAAGTCCGGGCAGTGCAGCTTCGCGAAATCTACCGCGGCCAGTCCCTCAGCATTTTCTCCCAGCAGTTCGGACGGAAGCAGCTCATAGGTTCCTAGCCGGAGGATCGGCACGATGCCTTTGGCAAAGAGAAGGGCGTGGTCCCACTCATAACGGACGTATTGCAATGAAATTGCCGCTGGCCCAACAACCGCTACGACGCGGTCGACACCCTCTATTGCGTCGCGGATCTCCTGAAGGAAGGTGCGGCCGCGGCTTTCCATCGCCGCCCGGTCCCACCACACCTCGACCCCGGCCTCGATTAGGTCGCGGTGCAGCCGTTCGACGAACGCTTCGTCATCCGCGCGGGCATAGGACAAGAAAACTTTTGGCTTTTTCTCGCCTAGCGCTGCGCCCGGTGACGGCATGGTGTGCTCTTGGACGCCCTCAGCGGCCCTTGAGCGGCCCAGGTTTGCGCTTTTCGGCGAAGGCGCGCGCGGCTTCGTGAAAATCCTCGCTGAGATAGAGCTTTAACGGCGCGGTCTGCATGATGACTTCGCGCTCGAGCTGCTCCATGTACCAGCGCCGCGTGCGCACCGTGGCGCGCACCGAAAGCGGCGGGTTCTTGGCGACCTCAGCGGCGAGATCGCGGGCGACTTGGAGATGCTGTCCCTCCGGCGCCACGCGATTGATAAGGCCGGCCGCAAACGCCTCCTCGGCGGTGAAGAAGCGGCCGGTCAATGCCACTTCGTTGGCAAAGGCCGAACCCCCACGGAAATTCAGCAAGGCCCAGTATTTGGAGCCGCCGAGGCCCCGCGAGGTCTCGGTCACCTGGAATTTGGTGCCGGCCGCGGCGACGATCAGGTCGCACTCGAACACGATGCCGAGCGCGAGCCCCATCGCATAACCATGGGGTGCGGCAATGACCGGCTTCCAGTTGACCGACCGCGTCAGCAGGTCGGCCGAATTGGCGCCCCAGCCCTGCGGCCCGCCATGCTCTTCGAATTCCTCGCGTCTGCGCAATTGGCGCTGATGAACGTCGGCGCCGCTGGAAAAGGCCCGGCCCCTCCCGCAGATGATTGCGACCTGCGCGTCCGCGTCGAGATCGAAACGCCGCAACGCGTCCATCAGGTGCCGCACCAGCTCGTCGCTGAACGCATTGAGCCGGTCGGGCCGGTTCAAGGTCAGGGTCGCAATCTGATCTCCGCAGTCGTATTCGACTAGAGTATCGGTCATGTCAGTTCCTTCGCTACCGAATGACTGGGACCGCGGCACGCGCATCATCTTGCGAGATAGCCGCCCCGCTGTCATCCCGGCGAAGGAGTGTATCAAAAGGTCCAACTTTGCTCACCTTCGCTCCGCAAGCGGGGAGAGAGCCGGGGTGAGGAGCTTCTTTGCCGTCATGCATCGGCGCGCCTGCCAGCCCGAAGCCGAGCCCCTCACCCGGCATCCGCCCAAGTGCGCAGATGCCGACCTCTCCCTGCAAGCGGGGCGAGGTGCCCAGCCCGCGCCACAGCGTTGATGCGCGCTATTTCTCCTGCATGATCCAGACCCCGTCCCATGTTTCGTCGGGCGCGCTGGTCTGGTAGTAGCGGCAGCGGTCGTAGAAGATGCGGGACGGCCGATCCTGGGGCGCCAGTTCGAGTGCCGCGCCGAAATGGCCGAGGCCGCCCTGCCAATCGCGCCGTTGATAGCAATCGACACCGGCCTCGTAGGCCTTGATCACCCTGGTGAGCTTGGGAAAGGACGCCCGCGTGTGATGCCCGAGCGATTCATAGACCCAGGTCGGCTGCGAAATGCCTTTGGCTTGGACCAGATCGAGCCGCCGCAAAACGGCGCGCGATGTCAATTCGTCGACGGTAGCCGCCGCCAGCAGTACCGCGGTACCGTAATATTTGTTGGCGCTCTCGAGTCTGGCGGCGAGGTTCACGTTGTTGCCGATCGCTGTGTATTCCATGCGCTTTGATGCTCCAACCGAGCCGGCGAGCACCTCGCCGGTGGCCAGCCCGATGCCGATCTCGATCGGCTCCGACCCGCGGCGGGCTCGCCTCGAGTTGAAGACACCGAGGGCGCGGATCATCTCGTTTGCGACATAGAGCGCATTGTCCGCGTCGGCAGAGCCGACGACCGGCGCCCCGAAGATCGCCATCAGGCCGTCGCCCATATACTTGTCGAGCATGCCCCCGCGGGTGAAGATGACCTCGACCATCTCGGTAAAAAATTCATTGAGCAACGACACCGTATTGCGCGGCGTCATGGTCTCGGACATCAGCGAGAACCGCCGGATGTCGGCGAACAACACCGTGGCGACCAGATTGCTCCCCTCGAGGACATCTTCGCCGCTGGCGAGCAGCTGATCGACGACCTCCTTGGCCACATAGCGCGCCATCGTGTTGCGCACGCGTTTTTCCCGCGTGATGTCCTCGAACACCAGCATATAGCCTATGGACTTTCCCTCGGTGTCGAGGAAGGGTGCGGCCGTCAGGTTGACCGAAGCGACGCCGCCGTCGGGCTGTTTCAGGTCGGTGTCGGCGTGGTAGTCGGTGGCTCCCATCCGCGCGACAAATTCGAGGCTTCGGGTGATCCAGGCGTTGAGATTGCCGAACGCCTGCTCGGCCGGGCGATCGACCAGCGCCTCCGACGACAGCCCGAGGATCCGCTGCGCGGCCTCGTTGATCTTGACGATGACGCACTCTCGATCAAGCGTGACCACACCGTTCGAGAGCGACTTCAGGATGCTTTCATTATAATTTTTCAGCGCGAGGACGTCCGAAAACAGACGTGCGTTTTCGAGCGTGACCGCGATGCCTGCAGAAAAGGCCTTCAGCCGGCGAATGTCGACCTGGGTGAACTGACCGCCTCGCTTGTTGAGCACCTGGACCACGCCGAGGCGCTCGCCGGTTCGGTCGATGACCGGCACATTGAGCAGATTGCGGGTGCGAAACCCTGAACGCCGATCAAAATCCCTATTGAAGCGCGGGTCGGCGTAAGCGTCGGGTATATTCAGCACGTCCCCGCTGATGAAAGCTGCGCCTGCGATTCCGGCATTCGCCGGTAAGCGGATCTGCCTGTGCTCGGTGCCTTCGGCAACTCTGGACCAAAGCTCGTCTGTGCTCGGGTCGTAGACGAAGAGGGTCGAGCGCTCGGCATCGAGGAGCTGTGTCGCCGCCGCTACGATGCGGACGAGCAATGTATCGAGGTGCAACTCCGTCGAAATAGCCTCGGTGATCGCCAGCAGCTCCAGTTCTTCGCGCCGAGCCTGCTCGAGGCGCTCCATCATTTGCGCCTGCTCGAGCGCAGTCGCGGCGTGACGGCTGATCGCCTCCAGCAGGGCCATGTCGGCCGTGGTGAACGGGCCGGAGCGCTTGTTCAGCACTTGGGTTGCCCCGATGACCTGGTCGGCGCGGTTGCGCAACGGCACGCACAGAATGTCGCGGGTGCGATATCTAGTGCGCCGGTCTACCTCGGGATTGAAGCGCGCATCGCGGTAGGCGTCGGTTATGATCTCCGCGACGCCGGAGCCGAACACCGAGCCTGCGATCCCGACATTTTGCGGCATCCGAATCTCGGACACGCCTTCGCCGCCTGCCACCCGCGAGAACAGCTCGCCGGCATCGGCATCATGCAGGAACAATGTCGCGCGCTCGGCATCGAGCGCCTCGACGATCAGCTCGATCAGACGAGGCAGCTGATGGTCGAGCGAAAGCCGCTGAGTGACGGTGTCGGCAACCTCGACAAGCACCGAGAGCCGGCGGACCGCGTCGCCCAGCGCGGCCGCCGGCACCGACTCGCTGCCGAGCAGCGCTGCCAGCATGCGCGACGTGGCGGGATCAAGGCCCGACTGCTGAATGGGTTCTGAGCTCTTCGGCAAGCTGCACCGCCCTCGGTCCGGGCAAGATGCACGGACGGCAATTGTTACCATCCGTTAACAAGCCCGACAAGCCACAGTGTCTTTCGATACTGTTCCCCAGGACACGGCACCCGGCGCCAGCTAACATTGTCGGACATTTGTCTGCGTGAGAGGGACCGATGCGGCTCGAAGCGCTCTTTCGGCCAAGATCGATTGCCGTCATCGGCGCTTCGGAGAAGCCGACGATCGGGCGCAGGCTGATCGCCTCACTCAACCGGATCGGCTTCACCGGCGCGATATTTCCGGTCAACCCGAATTACCCGACCGTGCTGGGTCATGGCTGCTACGCCAGCGTCGCAGAATTGCCGGAGGCGCCGGATGTCGCCGTCTTTTGCGTGGGCCACGAGCGCGTCTTCGAGCCCCTCGCCGCGGCTGCGCAGCGCGGGGTCAGGGGTGCGGTCGTTTATGACGGCGGATTTGCCGAACGTGGCGAAGGCGGACGCAGGCGGCAGGCCCAAATCGAAGGGATCTGTCGCGAAGCCGGCATCGCGCTCTGCGGGCCGAACTGCATGGGGGTGCTCAGTCCGCATCATTGCAGCACGACCTACCTGCAGGAATTGCGCGATCCGACCGGCCTCGCCGGCAATGTCGGCATCGTCTCGCAAAGCGGTGGATTCTGCATCGGCCTGTTGAACGACGTCAGACGCTTTGGGTTCAGTCACATCGTCTCGTCCGGCAACGAAGCCGTATTGACGGCGGCGGATTATCTCGAATACCTCGTCGATGATCCGCACACCAAGGTGATCGGCGGGTTTATCGAAACCGTCAGACACCCGGATCGCTTTGCCACCGCGCTCGATCGTGCTGCAGCGCAAGGGAAGCCCGTGGTGATGCTGAAGGTCGGGCGGACCGGGCGCACACAGCATGCGGTAGCCACCCATACGGGCGGAATCGCCGGTGAGCCGGGGTCTGCGTCCGAGCTTTTTCGTGCCCATCACGCAATCGAAGTATCGGACCTCGTCGAGTTTACCGAGGCGATAGCTGCTGCTCACAGCAGGAAACAGGCAGCGGGACGCAGGCTCGGCGTCATCACCTCATCCGGCGGGTTGGCCGAACTGATCCTCGACATTGCCGCAGCGACGGACCTGCAGCTGCCTCCGCTGCCGGCCGCGGTGAAGGCCGAAATCGATCAGCAGATCGGATTTGTCACCGGCGATGGAAACCCGCTCGATAGCTGGGGCAACGGTACCTTTCTCGTTAACCTGCCGCACGCCCTTCGCGTCTTCGACGGGAGCCCCGATCATGACATCGTCGTGTTCTGTCGCGACAATTGCGACGGCCAGCCTTTCGAGTCCCCTGAGGTCGGGTGGGCCTACCTCGAACTCTTCGAGCGCGCCGCGGCGGGTAGCAGCAAACCGCATTACCTGCTGCACTCCCGCCCCGGGCTCCTGAACCGCGAGCAGGTGGCACATCTTCGCAAGGCGGGTATTCCGGTCGTCGGCGGCCTTCGCGAGGGGCTCGGCGCGATCGACCGGCTGGCGCGCCAGGCAACGACGAGAGGAAAGTAATCATGCCCGATCCCGTGGTTCTCTACGAGGCGGACGACAAAGTCAGCGTCATCACCTTGAACCGTCCAGAGAAGCTCAACGCGATCAGTCCAGAGTTGCGGCTCCAGCTGACGGACGCCTTCACTCGGGCCGACGCTGATCCTGCGACGAGTGTTGTCCTGCTACGCGCCGAGGGTCGCAGCTTCTGCGCCGGCTATGACATCTCGGCGAGGGAGCCGGGGACGGATGATTGGCGCAGCGATCCGACCAAAGCGCACGATCACCTGCACCCCCAGCTCGAGTTCGAGATGCTGCCGTGGACGATGAAAAAGCCGGTCATCGCCTCGGTGCAGGGTCACGTGCTGGGCGGCGGCTGTGAGCTCGTCATGCTGTGTGATCTGACGATAGCCGCCACCGATGCGACTTTTGGCGAGCCGGAAGTGCGTTTTTCGAGCGTCGGCCCGGCGATCGTGATGCCGATGATCATCGGCTACAAGAAGGCGCGCGAGCTCCTCTATTTCGGCGATACGATCGATGCCCAGGCCGCGGTGGCGTTCGGCATGGTCAATCGCGTCGTGCCACTGGCCGAATTGCGCGACGCGAGCTTGCGCTGGGCCAAACGGCTGTCGCTGATTTCGCCGGAAGCTCTTTATGCGGCCAAGCGGGCGATCAATCGCGGCGCCGACGCTGCCGGCTTTCGCACCGCACTTTATGCGGGGCTTGACGCCGTCGGCCCGCTCTATGCGACCAAGACCGAATTCGGTCAGCAGTTTCGCGAGATCGTTGCCCGCGAAGGGGTGCCGGCCGCCGTCCGCTGGCGGGCCGCACAGTTCCGCGAGTAGCGGCCCGTCACCCTCCCATTGCCCCTTCCCGTTCCCTCCGCCGCTTGCGGGGGAGGGAATGGGTGGGGGCCTTAGGCCGGGGCGAAGAGGTCCGTTTTGGCCGCACCCTGCAATGTCGCCATCGTCGGCGCCGCCGGTGCCGCGAAGGCTGCGTCGTTCTGCAATACCGGCAATGCCCGGCTCGCGAAGAGCCGCATGTTCTTCTCGGCGTCGTCATGCGGGATGCCGCCATACGAAAACTCGGTGACGACGTGGTCGGTCCCGGTCACTCGCTGCAATTCGGCGATCTGCTCGATGCAGTCTTCCGGCGTGCCGACGATCTGGATCTTCACGTAGAACTCGGTCGCCCTGACCCGTTCCTGCTCGTCCTGCAGGCGGGCATAGGTCTTGGCCATCTTGCCATAGGTCTCGTAGCCTTTGACCGTGGCGAGGTGGCCGTCGGAGAAATGGTAGTGGTCGTCGATCGACTGCCATTTCTTGCCGAGCCAATTCATCGCCCGGTCCTGCGCCTCGTCGCGGCTTTCGGCGCAGGAGACGTTGGTCAGGATGATCGGCGGCGGCGGGTTGTTTCCGACGGAGAGCGCAATCTCGCGGTAATTGACGATGCTCTCGGCGGCTTTCGGCCATTCGTTCTGCATGACCACCAGGATGCCGAAGCCGAGCTTCGCCATGATCTCGGCCGATTCCGGGCTGACCGAGGAGGC
>DASQCY010000329.1:0-3915 GCA_035634495.1 Allostellaceae bacterium | reverse complement strand
TGAGCGATCTGGTGCGAAAGACCGGAGCGTTCGAGATTGATCAGCCGGAGGGCCGGGCAATGCGGATCAGGGCGAAACCGAAGCCACCATCCAAGACCCGCGCCAAAGCGACAGCCGCCCGGTGAGGTTACCTTCGCTCATTAGCCGATTTGAGCCGAACACCCAGTCGCGCGAGCCTTTCGGTGTCCCAGAAATGATGTAGATTGCCGAGCCGAAAGCAACGCGCGACCATGCGCAACGCGAGCAACTCGGACGGACGCCGCAGTTTGAGCGAAAACCATGTCGTCGTTTTGCCGCCCAATGCTTCGCGGTGTAGGCGACGTTGGCATGCCTGTCGTAATAGCCAGGCGATGTAATCCTTCGGCACTGCTGACCACAACTGCGCTCGATGTTTACCAAAACTGATCCACGATAGAAGAACTGGCAAGCTGGATGTTTCGATCAATTCGTCGATGCTGAGTAGTCTCAGCAGCTTCTTCAGAAGCTCTGTGGTCACGATGGCAGTTAAACGTTAAACCCCGGTTAGGCTTAAAATCCACCCCAAACCTCGCAATCTAAGGCGCGAAACTGTGGCGCGGTAACGGGCGGTATCAAACACAGCTCGATCGCTTTCCGATGACCGTTGATAATGCGTGTTTTTCGCAACGCCGCTGGCGAATTTATTTTGATCTTTAAGCGCAACAGATCTGGCGGCTAGGTGCGCTCGAGGGCCCTCCGAAGCCAGCCACAATCACAAGTTCAATTAGAGCGAATTGGCCACTCACCACCCGCATCGCGGCTCGCGATGCGGTGCAGCTCGCGCAGCACCGACAGGTTGGCGTCGCGTGCCGCGGCAGCAAGGCGCATGTAAGGCAGGTCGGCAACCGTGACAAAGCCGACATGCGCGTTCTCGCCGTCGAAGGTACGCCAGTCAGCGGCTCGTCGATATATTGAAACCAATGGGCGCCGACGAAATCGCGGTTATCGGCGACGGCGCGAAGGTAACGGGCGTAGGCGGGGCCACGTTCGCTCTCTCTGCCCGCGCCGACGAGGCCTTCCCAGAATAGGCCGCGATCGGTCGAGCCGAAATGAAACTCGCCGATCAGAGCCGGTTTGCCGAGCGCATGGAAACGCGCCCATTCGTCGCGGTCATCGGCGATCGATCGCTTGTAGAGATTGACGCTGACGACGTCGCACCACACTGCGCAGGCCCCGACGGCCTCAGGGGTCTGCCAAGCGAAACGGCTGCCGAGATAGAGATGGTCCGGATCGTAACGGCGTAGCGCTTCGGCCACCTTCCGAAAATAGGCTTCGGCAAACCGCCGAGTGAAGGCCGCGAGATCGCGGATCACCGCAGGATTGTCGGGGCTCGCCGGCGGCACGGCGAAACCCGCGCTGCGCAGTTCATCCCACGAGGCGAGCGGAATGCCCCAGGCCTGTGCGAGGCGCTCCGGTACGCGATAAGTTTCGATGAATTGCGCGACGAAGTCCGATTTCGCCGAGCTCTCCGGACCAAGAGCGAGCGTGTTGATCGCGAGAGCGTAATGTTCCCGCGGATCGGTTGACCAGCCCCGCCCCCAAGACAGCTCGTTGTCCACGAAATAGCCGACCAGCCAAGGGTCGCGCCGGAACCGCGCCGCAGCGTTCCGCGCCATCTCATCCACAGCCGCGGCAAACCGCGGATCGAAAGGATCCGGCATTCCCCCCCACCAAAACCCGCCCTCCAGCCAGAGCGGCACGGTGTAGGGCAGGCGATGCATTGCCCACAAATCGGGTTCGCTCCAATTACCGATGGTGTTGAACCCCCAGGCTTCGAGCCGCTGCGCCGTCTCCTCGCGCCAGCGCTCGCGCCAATCGGGGCCGAATTTGCGCTCGAGGTTAGCGGTGTAAAAATTGAAGGCGCGACCATGGTCGAACGAGCGGTCGCGCTGGGGCCACAAACCGCCACGGTCGTCGCGCTTGCTCCAGTGCGCGGCAAGCTCTCCATCCGGCGCCGGCAGATCGCGAAACATAAACTCGCGGCCGTCGACATAGGTTTCCCCAGCGAGAGCAATCACGTCCATCCCGATCGAGAAGAAGGCATTGCCCTCGGGGGTGATGAGCCACCATCTCCCGTCACGCTGTTCGGTACGGAAGAAGCCGGTCGCGCGAAAACCGTCGGCCCCCAGAAGCCCACCGAAGCGATCGCGCCGCGGGGAGTCGGCGAGCCACTGCGCGACCGCGCGCGCTTCCTCAGCACCTTTGGTACGGAGCATCTCGGCCGAACTCACCTTCTCCGGCCACTCACCCAAAAGGAACTGACCGAAACCGTCGACGATGCCGTCATAGGAGGTGCGATCCGGCTCGACGCGCGGCGGTCCGACGACGAGAGGCTGGGGGGCCGATGGACGTGGCATCCCAAGGCGGACCACCGTAACATGCGAGGCGTCGATTCCACCGTCCGTCGCCGTGACCGGCAAAGTGCCCGGATCGAGGCCCGCAGCTGCCGGCGAAGGTCCAGCGATCATGCCCATCGACCGCGGCGGAGGTGCGCCGATCGAGATCGCGAGATTGCCGGCGCTTCGCGGCGCAATCGCCACCTTGCCAGTCAATGACCGGCTCTCATGGTCCTCGAGCCGCAATAGCAAGGTCACCGCTTCGTTGCCGGGGTTTTCGACCGGGATGACGAGCCGGCTCGTCTGAGACCAGTCCCAGGCGTCGGCCTCCGGCTTGAAGATCAGCGCGGGCCGGTCCTCGGCCGCAAACACGACCCGTAGCCTATGCCCTTCCTGTGACTCGATGGTGGCGTGTGTTGGTTCGATAATAATTTCGTCCCCACCCGCTGCCGCAATCATCAGTGAGAGAGCGATCGCGATCGAGCAGAGAAAGCCTTTTAGCATGGCGGCTCGCTCGCCGGGATACACGCCGCAACAGCCCATCTCATTCCGGGGGCCGGAGGTTCTCCGGCGGCGCTTCCGAGAGCCTGGCCGGATTCAATTATTTTTCATTACAGACTTCGGCGCTGGGCGGGCTTACCTGTAACTCCTCGACGAGTGGGATTTCATTCGGTCCATCGGTCGGCGTGCCGAGACGATATAGATAAACTTGTTGGTAATTTGTGTTGTCATCGTCGGCGTAGATCGCACAGACGAGAAGTAACTCTAAAGATTGATGCATATCCATACTGAATCTTGCCACGGCACCATTTCCCGCAAGGCCCCCGTTAATCGGCGCTTCTCCAATCTTTTTCCACTTTGTTATATTTTTATCGACAGTAAATAACAAGGCTCTGCCGCCCATGGCCGGCTTCCTTCCGGTATTGAACCAGCCAAGCGCGACGGACGCGGGCTGAGTGTTAGAATACAATCTAGGCCAAATAGAAATAAGATTAGGCATTTTAGTTCTTTCTTGTATATAATAGCTCTGAATACTAAAATATAAAGAAATGATACTAATTATAAGAATCAAAAGCCCGACCCTTTGACCATTGTCCCCTAGCCACTTCAAGACCCGGTGCCCGTTCACAGCTTCCCTCTTGACAAGGAGTCGCTCGACTACGCCTCGGATTCAAACACGTTAACCAACATTCCCCCGATTCCAGAAGCTGTTGAAGGCGATTTTCCATCTCATCGAGGCGCGCTGCAACGAAATTCGATCGCATCTGACTGTGCAGGCAGCCAAATCGTCAGATTGGCCGCCTCGAATGCGGCTTCCGCTGCGTCGATCGACTGGTGGAGGGCGCCCCTTCGTACAAAGGGCGGGGCCGTTGAGGCGCTCTCGCTCCCTGGCTTGGTGGGATCGTGCCCCAGGGGGTGGTGTAAGAGCGCTTCGCTCCTCGCATCCCAACCGCGCATCGGACGTCCCCCACATCTCGTCACGCAGTGCGGATTATACCCAATATCTCGACCAATAGGGCGACTTTTTCCGCATCCTGCTCTCATGTTCGCTTTCAAGGGT
>DASQCY010000328.1:0-3223 GCA_035634495.1 Allostellaceae bacterium | reverse complement strand
AGCGAGATGGAAATCGACGTCATCGAAGGCCTTGGCGAGCGGCTCTTCGCCCATCCGTGAGGCCTTCAGCACCTCGACGCCGTCCTGATTGCGCAGGATGCGCGGCTCCCTGGTACGGGCGCGCAGGGCGTCGGCTACTTCAGCCGGCCGCCAATGGGCATGCATGTCGATCATAGTCATGGCTGTTTCCTTTATGGGCCGTCCGGCAGCTTAACCCCATGGCGGCTCGCTGCAAAGTACGACAACCGCCAAGATCGCCCAGAATGGCGCTGTGGGTCGATCCCATCCAGGATCTCGCGAGCGGATCAATGGCCGCTGTCGGCGTCGAGCTGTCCACACCCCGCTTTAGGAATAGCGGAACGGAGCAGACAGATGTGCCCGCCATGCGCGCGGGGCGCTCAGGGTGCGTTCTGGGGTTTGACGAAACTGCCCGTTTCGAGCGGGAGAATGGTTGGCGGCTTTCGCCGCCGGTTTCCCGGATAGGCTCAGCCGACGCGTGGCCGACATTCCCCACACGGATGGACGCAGCTCTTAAAGCCCGCAGCGATATATCGAATTTACGGCTCCGCGCGCCGCCGGACGGACCGTGGTGTCGGTCTTCAGGTCAATTGAAGAAACGCGCAGGCCGGAAATGGGCGAGCTCTGCCCTTTGCCGTCCACGTGCGATCTCGTCGGCCACCACCGCGCCGAGGAATGGCGACATCGTCACACCGCTATGGGTGATGGCGATGTAGTAGCCGGAAGTCCGCGGCATCGGTCCGATGGCCGATAGATGGTCGCCAGGGATCGGCCGGATGGCGATGCGCACCGCCTCCGGTTCGACCTCGCCGATCGAGGGCAGCAGCTGTCGGGCGCGCCGCACCAGATCGCGCGCCTGCCGCATCGACGGGCTGAGCCTGGTGTCGAAGCTCAATGTCGCGTCGGTCGGGTTCCAATGCAGCATCAGGCGCCCCGCGCCGTCAGGGCGCGCGTCGATTACGGTGCTGCGGACCACACGGCTCAAGCTGGCGGCGACAGGCGGCGTGAACACCAGGAACCCCACAGTCGGTGCCAGCGGCAAGTGCAGACCCGCATCCCGGGTTGCCTCATTGGTCCAGCGACCGGCACAGTTCACGACGGCGTCGGCCTCGTATTGCGCGCCGTCGGCGAGGCGGACGCCGGTCACGCGATCGCCGGCCATGATCAGATCTACGACCCGGGCGCCGCAGATGACGTTCGCGCCATGGCGAAGCCGCGCGGCCGACAGCATGGCATGCGCGTAGACCACCGGGTCGAGCCAACCCTCTTCCGGGAAGAACGCCACCGGCGCGTCGCCGATCGTCGCCGGATCGATGTCGGGCTCCAATTCCTGAACCTGGCGCAGCGTGATCCACTCCGCGGCATAACCCCAGGACCGCAGCTGCTCGATGTTTTCAGCCTGCGCCGTGCGATCGGACTGGGCTTCCCACTCCAGACTGCCGCCGCCGTGCCACCATGGCGTGGCGCCGAACTCGTCAGCCAGTGCCCTATGCGCCTTCATGCCGGCGACATTCAGATCGTGATAGGGTTTCGGAGGCTTTTTGTGCGCGTTGGTCCAGGCGAAGCTAATGCCGGAGGTGCCGCCGCCGATCCGGGTTGCTTCCAGCACCGTAACAGCGGTACCCGCCTGAGCCAGTCGATATGCGACCGAAGCGCCCATCACACCGGCACCGATCACTATTGTCTTCATCATTTGCATCTCCTGTGGCTCGGGTAGAGCTTCCGAGGCGTTCCCCATGGGGGTAGCGAGCGTCGCCTGCATCAGCCGCGTGTCGGTCGGCCCGATTCGAAATCAGCAAAGGGTCGAAGTGCCGCCTGGCGATCGAATCGTCAGGATTGGCTGCTGTCAGCGCCGAGCCGGCGATTGTCCGGATCGCGCTAAATAGCAACCTGCTACCGTTAGAGCGCCTTGCACGATCCGTCGCACTCGTCGGGGAACAGGCTCCTGCCACAGGCGCAGGGGCCACGATGACCCGCGACATTGGTGCCGGTCGTTGGGGTGGGTTGCCCGGGGAGTTTCTCCCGCCGCAACTCCTCCACGCGGATACGTATTGTCTTGAAATCGTCAGCTGCTCGGGGCCGTGGCATCAAACCCTCCAGGCCCAGTGACGAACCGCCATTCCCGGATTCGCTCGCCGGGCTTGTTTCGAACTCCCGCCCTCACTCCCGCAGCATCGCCTCGACCTGGTCGAGGCTTCGGATGCGCGCGTACATTTTCATCGCCTTGTCGAGGCTGTAGGCGTGAGCGGCGGGATCGCTGCTCCAGCAGCATTCGCGCACTACCACAGACGCGATGTCGAAGTTGAAGGCCTCACGGACACTCGTCTCGACGCCGCGATTGGTGGCGCCGCCGCCGATGATGATCGTATCGCGCCGCAGCATATGCAGGAGCTCGGCCACACCTGTCCCGTAGAAGGCGCTCGGCCGGCGCTTGAGGAAGACGTAATCCTCGGGCCGAGGCGCGATATCGTCGGGGAAGCCGGCCTCCGCCGTGCCTTCGACAGCATTGGTGAGTGGCGGCACGCTGGTCTCCGCCGAGAGGTCGGTCGGCAGCATGACGACGTCGGCGCCATCGGAGCGGCTGACGGGGGTCGTGTAGATCACCGGCACGGCCGCTGCCCGCGCGACCGCGATCATCTGCACCCAAGCATCGCGCACAGGGCGCATCGCAGCGCTCCGCGCGGGATCCGACGGAGCCAGCGCACGCCGGCATACGTCGTAAGCGATCAGCGCCGCCCGGCGCCGATCGATGCGTTCGAGTTCGGGCATCGCAACCTCCCAGGTCCCGCTCAAGCCAGCGCCAGCTTGCGATATCCGTGTGCCATCACTGCGTCGCAGTGCCGCGAAAGGCGGAGTGGCCGCCGCTGTAGCGCATGATCTTGCGCGTTTGCTTGCCTTCGACGTTCCGGTTGACGTCGGTCATCCACTAATCGATCTCGTTCATCAGCAGTCCCTCGCCCAGCGCCTTGACGTGGTCGGTCCACTCGGCGACGCCGGCGGAGGTGACCTCGATCCGGGTCAGGCCCCGCTCGCGGGCAAAGCGGCCCAGGCCGGTCACCCAGTCGACACTGTATTCGGACGCGCGCGGCGTCGCGGGCCCGGAGGTCCGCGACCTAAACCGCCCGCGTCAGTTCATGCCGTAAAAGCCCAGGGCGCCGCCGGCCAACACCTGGTGCCTTGCCTCACGGGACAAAGGCCCGAGCCG
>DASQCY010000327.1:0-2381 GCA_035634495.1 Allostellaceae bacterium | reverse complement strand
TCGCGGGCGTCGTGATTGCCGGGAATGACGAAGACCGGCATCGTAAGTGGTGCCAGCAGCGCTCGCAGATGCTCGTATTCGGGGGGTTCGCCGTGATCGACGAGGTCGCCGGTGACGACCGCGACATCGGGCAGCGGGTCGAGCCGGTTGATCTGGGCGACCGCACGCGCCAGGAATTCGGCGGTATCGAACCGGCGGTAGAGCAGCTCGCCCGGCGCTAGGATGTGCGGATCCGACAGCTGGATGACGATCATTGGCTCCTTCCCTTCTTTCGCTCTCGGCAAGGTTGTCCCCCATGAAGAAGAGGCGGCGGGATTGGCCGGGACAAGCTCGCCTATCCCTATCTCGACCCGGCGACCTCGGTCCTCGACGCTGTGATCCAGCGGGCCAAAAGCGACGGCGTCGACCTCGTCATGGTGTCGGGCACCCCCCGCCAGCGGATTCCGAGTTCGTCCATCAGTCGAGCGGCGTAACTGAGGTCAACTTCGACTCCCGCGCCATCGAAAGTCACATCGCCGGTATGGATCACGAGATCGGGATGCTGGTCGGCGATCCACGCGGCGAGCTGCGCCCAGTTGTCGGAGAAATGTGGCTTGTCCTGGCTCAGATGCGTGTCGGAAATCTGAACAAATCGCATTAGCCCCCCTTTCGGTCGAACCCTACGTTCGCTGATAACATTTAGCCGGCATCCTCCCGGGAGCAGCCTTTGGGTCGGTTGAGTCGGTTAGCGTAAAGCCGCGCGACGCGCGCATGTGTGAAGTAGCTCACACTTGCAAAAAAAGCCGGAGACAATGATTCCTCAAACCGATTTTCCAGAAGCGTGTGTTATCCGATATTGCGCCCGCCCGGCCGTCTCAAAATTAAAGACTTTCGGCAAATCCGCGCGCCCCTGTCGGATCAAGGGGTTATGTTTGCGTAAGATATGATCGAAGGGCCCCGAAAATGAGCCGCACAAGAGATATCGCGCCCATAGACATAGGCTGCGTGTTCGTACAGGTCGGGAGCGGCCATGAGCGCCACGCCTCGCAGCGCTAGGATCCAGCCGAACAGAGAGATCATGACCCCGCCACGCTCGACCAGTATTGGTGAAAAGCGATGATCAGCAGGCCCCGAACACCAGCAGCGCGCCCGCAAACCACACGAACAGATCGCTTTTGAAGAAATCGGACACGAGCGCACCCATCGCGGGCGCGCGCAGCGCGATGATGCCGGGGACGATTGCCAGCCAAGGCCCCACGACGCCCGCGAACACACGGGTCTGGGCTTGCGATTCTCGCGTTGCGGACACGATAGCGCCCCTCCATCGCTAGACGAGCCGATCGGCGACGAGCAGCCCTGAGCTACAGACGCCACAACGCACCAGATGGTTGCGACGGCCAACCCCTCGGTTTCGAGTTCTTGGCCGTTCGCCGCAATCACTTAGCGCGACGCGAGCCACCATCGCGCTTCGGCCAAAGCGTCGTTGTAAGCCTCGGCTGCAGCGCGAGAGCCTGTGCTATCCCCTTAGCGATGAACGACCGGAATGGGCACGAGTAAAACGGGTGGAGCGGCACCGACGCGGATGATACGATGAGGGTTACCCTCAGATCAGGAGCAGGAATCATGCCGCGCGACGCCCACAGTGCCGCAAGAGCCGTGGACATGCTCGACTTGCTGATCGAATTTTTCGACGACGGCGAACGCTGGATCAAAGGCAAGCTCGACGACGGCACAGGAAACCGCTGCCTTGTCGGCGCGATGCGCGACATCCGCGACGGGCACAATCTCCATGGCGCGCCGACCCGCGTTTATCTGCTGAAGGCGATGCAGCGATCCCCGAAGACCGGATGGACTGGACTGATTTCGTTCAACGACCGGTGCAGGGATTTCGGCGAACTGCGCGAGGTGATCTTTCAAGCCCGCAACTTAGCGGTCGCGGACATTGAAAAACACCAACGCGCCGTCCCGACTAGCGAACTGCTCGCGGCCTAGCCCGGCGCCGACCCCGGCTTGACCCAGAATGTTGTGCCCGCTGTGCGCCAGGAGACGGAGGAAACGTGACGCGACCCCGCGCCGCTGACGATTTTGCGGCAATCCGAGCGCGCATGGAGGAGCTGCGCCGCGAGCGCGCTCCCCGCGCTGCTGACGATTTCGCTGCGATCCGAGCGCGCATGGAAGAATTGCGCCGCGAGCGCGCTCAAATGTCGGCGGCACGAGACGCCAGGCCGCTCTGCCCGCAGCCTTACGGCCGTCAGCGGCGTTTTCTCGCGAGCAATTCGTCAAAGGGTCTGCGAGGGAGCTAGCCTGGTCAGGCAAGGCGTAGCGGCGCCGCGACAAGCATCCTACTATACGTCGGCGACCGCGAGGCGCGCGCCGATTGTCAGTGCGGCGAGCTGATAGAC
>DASQCY010000326.1:0-4307 GCA_035634495.1 Allostellaceae bacterium | reverse complement strand
AGCCTGCCGTATTGGGCGATCAGTCCGTCGAACCATTGCTGGCTGTGACGCGCCAACGCGGACATCTCCGACGGACGCCGGTGGCGCAGGATCTTGGCGCACATCATCGGAACAAGCGTCAATGCGACCACTGCGGAGATGACGATTGTAACCGCGAGGGTGATGGCAAACTCGCGGAACAACCGGCCGACGACGTCGGGCATGAAGAGCAGCGGGATCAACACAGCAATCAGCGATACCGTCAGCGAAATGATGGTAAAGCCGATCTGCTCGGATCCTTTTAATGCGGCCTGCAGCGGCGGATCACCCGCCTCGATGTAGCGCGAGATGTTCTCGATCATGACGATCGCGTCATCGACGACGAAGCCGGTGGCGATCGTCAACGCCATCAGCGACAGATTGTTTAGGCTGAACCCAGCCAAATACATCACGGCGAGGGTACCGACTAGGGAGAGCGGCACCGACAGGCTCGGGATCAAGGTCGCCGAGGGGCTGCGCAGAAACACGAATATCACGATCACGACAAGGACCACGGCAAGACCGAGCTCGAACTCGACATCGGCCACCGATGCACGAATCGTTGTGGTGCGGTCAGTCAGCACTTCCAGGTCGATTCCGGCGGGAAGTGCCGCCTTGAGCTGCGGCAAAAGCCGCTGGATATGATCGACGACCTCGATCACGTTCGCCCCGGGTTGCCGCTGGATATTGAGAATGATCGCCTGGTCGGCGTTCATCCAAGCGGCCAGCTTGGTGTTCTCGGGCCCTTCCGTGGCGCGGGCCACATCCGACAGCTTTACCGGCGCACCATTGCGGTAGGCGACTACCAGATCGTTGTAGTCGGAAGGTTTTTTGATCTGGTCGTTGGCATTGATCGTATAGGCGCGGCTCGGTCCGTCAAAATTACCCTTGGGCGTATTGACGTTGGCGTTCGCCAAGGTCGTACGCAGATCGTCGATGTTGAGACCGTAAGCTGCGAGCTGTCGGTAATTCGCCTGTATACGCACCGCCGGACGCTGACCGCCGCTGATGCTGACCAAACCGACCCCCGGTAATTGGGAGATTTTTTGCGCGAGGCGGGTGTCGGCGATGTCCTCCACCTGGGTCGGCGGCATCGTCTTCGAAGTCAATGCCAGGGTCAAAATCGGTGCGTCTGCAGGATTGACCTTGGCATAGATCGGCGGAGCCGGCAGATCCGACGGCAAGAGGTTGCCGGCCGCGTTGATCGCCGCCTGAACCTCCTGCTCGGCCACATCGAGAGTGAGGTCGAGGCTGAACTGGAGGGTTATGACCGAGGCGCCCGCCGAGCTCGTCGACGACATCTGGTTCAGCCCGGGCATCTGGCCGAACTGCACTTCCAGCGGTGCCGTGACCGACGAGGTCATCACATCGGGGCTGGCGCCGGGGTAGAAAGTCTGCACCTGGATGGTCGGATAATCGACCTCGGGCAAGGCCGAAATCGGCAACAGCCCGGATAGGGCGGGAAAGGCGCCCACCAGTATGATCGCCGCCATCAGCAGCGTCGTCGCGACCGGGCGCAGAATGAACAGACGAGACGGACTCATTTTACTAGCTAATAGGGGCGGTGCCGCCTCCGCGGCGTTTCACTGGGCACTCCGGCGCTGTCTGGCGCCCTGCCCTTCGCCCTGCTGCTGACCTTTGATTTGTTGGGCGGCAGGCGCGGCGTCTCCCGGATTACCGGCCGCGGCCAAGGTCACCTTGGCTCCCTCGCGCAGCCGGTCGGAGCCGTCGACGACAACCTTCTCGCCGGGCTGGAGGCCGTCGAGCACCGCAATTTGCTGGCCGTCGCCCGGACCGAGCTTCACCTTCTGAACCGCAGCGGTCTGGTCGGGCTTGACGACATAAACAAAGGCACCGGGAGCGCCGTGCTGGATTGCCGCGGTGGGCACGATATCGACGCCCTTCATCGTGTTGACGAGCAGCTGGACATTGACGAATTGATTGGGAAACAGGATTTCCTGCTCGTTGTCGAAAATTGCCCGCAATTTGACGGTACCCGTCGTCGTGTCGATCTGATTGTCGACCGTTTCGAGACGCCCTTTGCCGAGTTCGGTGGTGCCAGTCCGGTCATAGGCCGTGACCGGCAAGGCGGCACCCGCATGCACCTGCTTCATCACCGCTGGTAAATTGTCTTCGGGCAAGGTGAAGATTACCGAGATCGGCTGCAATTGGGTGACGACGACGATGCCGTTCGGGTCGCTCGTCTGCACGTAATTGCCTGCGTCGACCTGGCGCAGCCCGACCCGGCCGGTGACTGGAGAGACGATGTGGGCATAGACGAGGTTGAGCTTCTGTGCATCGACCTGCGCCTGATCGGTTTTGACGGCGGCCTGGTCTTGAGAGACAAGCGAAACCTGTGTGTCGCGGGTCTGGGTCGCGATCGAGTTTTGCGCAACCAAAGTGTTGTATCGCTGGAGGTCGAGCTGGGCATTCTTCAGCAACGCCTGGTCCTTAGCGAGCTGCCCCTCCGCTTGTTCGAGCGCGACCTGGTAAGGGCGTGGATCGATCTGAGCCAGAAAGTCACCCGTTTTGATCATTTGGCCTTCTTGGAAGGCGACCGTGACGAGATACCCGTTGATCTGCGTTTTTACCGTCACGGTCGCGAGCGGCGTGACCGTGCCCAGCCCGGTCAAGGTAACCGGCATGTCGCCCTTTTGCACAGTCGCCACTCCGACCGGGGTCGGGCCGCCAAACTGGTTGCGGCCAGCGGTCTTTGGCTGGTTTTCAGGCTTCGGGTAATACCAGACCCCCACACCGATGATCGCCAGAACGAGGAGCACCCAGAAAAGCCATCGCAGCCGCGAGCGCCGCGCCGGCCGTGACACGACGTCTCCGGGCCGGACACCAGGGCGCTCGAATTCGAAGCGAGCGGCATCACCATCGACCTCCGCTCGACCTCGAGGTACCAAAATTTCGCTGCGCTGGTCGTCCATGATCCGCTATTGGTTACTCGCCGAAATTTCGAACTCTAGCAGTTTTTTGCCCGCGCGTCTGTCCCGACAATTCGCGACTAGCGCGACCAGTACAATCGGCAATCAGCCGGTTATAGGGCGCAGGCCGTCGAGACATCCGCAAACCATTACCCTCTTCCGTCCGCCGCCCGCATCGTCTCAAATGGGCGCATTTAGCACGAGGTCGAGGTGGATATGACGACGAACCAGGCTCATCTAAGCGGCGGCCAGCTTGTCGTTGCAGCGCTCCGCGCTCACGGCGTTGACGTGGCTTTCAGTGTCGCCGGCGAAAGCTATCTCGAAGTACTCGATGCGCTCTTCGATGCGCCCGAAATCCGCTTGGTAACTTGTCGGCAAGAAGGCGGCGCCGCCTTTATGGCCGAGGCCTATGGTAAGCTCACCGGCAGGCCTGGGGTGCTGCTCGTCACCCGCGGCCCCGGCGCCTGCAACGCGTCGATCGGAATCCACACCGCCTTCCAAGATTCGACCCCAATGGTGGCGTTGGTCGGCCAGGTCGCGCGCCATCAGATTGACCGTGAGGCCTTCCAGGAAGTCGATTTCCGCAAAATGTTCGCCCCGCTCGCAAAGTGGGTCGCGCAGATCGACATGGCGGAGCGCGTTCCCGAGCAGATCAACCAGGCATTCCAGGTCGCAACCTCCGGACGGCCGGGCCCGGTGGTCCTGGCGCTGCCGGAGGACATGCTGCGCGACCGACGCCCCGCGGTGGTCTCGGGCCCCTACCGGGCCGTGCGCGCCCATCCCGGAGCAGCTGACCTCGCCGAGCTGCGCCGCCTTCTTGGCGCCGCCGAGCGACCGGTACTGCTGGTCGGGGGCAGCGGTTGGAGCGACGACGCTTGCCGCGACATCGCAAACTTTGCACAGGCGAACGATCTGCCGGTCTGTTGCTCGTTCCGCCGACAGGACATCGTGGACAACCGCATCCCGTGTTTTGTCGGGGACCTCGGCACCGGGGCGAGCCCCTCACTGGTGGCGCGTGTCAAGCAGGCCGACCTCTTGCTCGCGGTCGGCGCGCGCATTGGCGAGATCACGTCGCAATCCTATAGCCTGCTCGGCATCCCGGAGCCGGGCAAGGTTCTGATCCACGTGCACGCCGGCGCCGAGGAGCTGGGCCGCGTGTTTCGCCCGACTCTAGCTATCCAGTCGGGGATGCCCGAATTCGCCGCCGCCGTCGCCACGCTGGCGCCGGTGGCGGCGTCGGGTTGGTCGTCCTGGCGCGAGGCGGTGCGAGCGGAATACGAGGCCGGGCTCATCCCGCCTCCCTCCCGTGGCCCGCTCGATCTCGGCGAAATCATGCGATGGCTGCGCGATCGCCTTCCC
>DASQCY010000325.1:0-3021 GCA_035634495.1 Allostellaceae bacterium | reverse complement strand
AGACGTAATTTCCGGCTACAACCGGTCCTTCCGGCGCGAACTCCACACAGGTCGAGCCGAGCGTGTCGCCGCTGAGCTGCGCGCTGCAGATTGCGGCGGCAGCACGTAACGCGGTCAAATGCTGCGCGGCAAGGCCTGGATCCCGGCGGGCAGCGCGGATGCGCTCGATGCGAAGCGGGCGGCCGGTGATCGCGGACAAGCTCAGGGCGGTGCGCAGGATCTGGCCACCGCCTTCACCGTGAGCACCGTCGATGATCATCCGGCCTCGTATCCTCGCGCCGCTCATGCCTCTTCTATGACGGTCGAACAGACCGACCCGATTGATGTGGATCAACGATGCTTATCCCGCGCCCTGCTGAGATGAAGCGCCATTGCAAGGAGGACGGTGATGAGCAACGTTCCAGTGCTCGACAGCACGATCCAGAAGACCCACGAATGGCTGAAGGACATAACCGATGGGTTGGGCTTTCCCAACCAGCGATCAGCTTTTGCGGCTTTACGGGCAACCCTGCATACCTTGCGCGATCGGTTGCCGCGCGAACACGCGGCGCAACTCGGAGCGCAGCTCCCGATGCTGATCCGGGGCCTTTATTACGAGGGGTGGGATCCATCGACAGAGCCGACCCGGATTCGCCATCAGCAGGAATTCTTCGACTTGGTAAGCGCCGAGCTGAAGGAGCACCACGAGTTGCGCGATGCGCGGCGGGTCACGCGGATCGTATTCGGGGTGCTCGCCAAGCATCTGAGCCCGGGCGAAAAGCAACAGGTGCTGCTCACCTTGCCCGAAGAACTTCGCGAGCTCTGGGTGAGCGAGCCGAAGACGGTGAGGGTCAAGGACATCATGTCGAAGAATGTGACATGGGTCGGTCCCGAGTTGTCGCTGCAGGACGCGGCAAAAAAGATGCGAGAGCTCGATATCGGCTCCCTTCCGGTCGGCAAGGACGACCGGCTGATCGGCATGATCACGGACCGCGACATCGCCTGCCGCGCGGTCGCCGAAGGCGACGATCCCGCCAAGACGATGATCGCCGAGGCAATGTCCAAGGGCGTGACCTATTGTTTCGAAGACCAGGATGTCGGCGAGGCGGCGCATCTGATGGAGCAGAAGCAGATCCACCGCCTGCCGGTCTTGAACCGCCAGAAGCGCATGGTCGGGATGGTGTCGCTCGGTGACATTGGCCTGCATGCTCCTCATGAGCTGACCGGCGAAGTCGTCGAAGCGGTCGCGCGCCGCCCGGCATAAACCGGCGGGATCCGGCTGTGAACCGGGGCTGCGGCCTGCCCGGCGAGTTTGAGCTTATAGCTCGTTATTTCGCGCCGCTGGCGAAGGGGTTTCCGGGCGCATACGGGCTCCTCGACGACGCCGCGGTCATCGCCCCGGCGGCGGGTCATGAGCTTGTCGTCAAAAGCGACGCGGTCGTCGGCGGCGTCCATTTCCTGCCGGATGATCCGCCGGATCTCGTCGGGCGCAAGGCGCTACGCGTCAATCTTTCCGATCTCGCCGCCAAGGGCGCCGTTGCGCGCGCCTATATGCTTGATCTCATGTTGCCAAATACGATCGGTGAGGCGTGGATCGCAGGCTTTGCACATGGTCTCGCTCGAGACCAGGACGAATACGGCGTGCACCTGATCGGCGGCGACACCGATTCGACGCCAGGTCCGACGACCGTGGCGATCATGGCGTTCGGCGAAATAGCGACGGGCCGGATCATCCGGCGCGGTGGTGCGCGTCCGGGCGACATGATCTTCCTCACCGGCACCATAGGCGACGCAGCGCTCGGCCTCGAAGTGCTGCGCGGCAGACTTTCGGAACTCGACGCAGCATCGGCCGGATTTCTCGTTGAGCGCTTCCGCCTGCCGTTACCGCGGATCACGGTCGGTCCGCGATTGATCGGACTGGCTACTGCAGCACTCGATGTCTCCGACGGCCTGATCGCCGATTTAGGGCATATTTGCGAGGTTTCGGCTCTGACCGCGATCGTAGAAGCGGAGCGCGTGCCGCTGTCGACGGCGGCCCGCGCCGCGATTGAAACCGCGCAGGGGGATGGGCTGGCAACCGCTCTTACGGGCGGCGACGATTATGAAATCCTCTTCACCGCGCCGCAAACGGTGGCCGGCGAACTTGCCGAGCTGTCGCACACGCTTGGAGTCGCGATTACAGCGATCGGGCATATGTCTGCGCCATCGGCTGGAACGGAAAAACGCGTGACGGTGGTGGCTGCCGACGGGCGGCCCTTGACGTTCGCCTGCGAGGGCTGGCGGCACTTTTAAAGAAATACGTGCTCACTGTTGGGAGCGGCTGGCTTGATCCAGGTCAATTCTGTCGCGTGGATACGTAATACAGGAATACGAGTGAACCGTAACCACGAGGGAATGAGATGCCGTACTGGCGAGAACATCGAATCCGTGAGCGAGCCTATGCTATCTGGGAAGAAGAGGATCGCCCTGAGGGAAAGGATCGAGAACATTGGCTGCGCGCCGAAGCTGAGATCGCAGCTGAAGAACGTGATGCCGCTGAAGAGGCGGCGCTCGAGGCCGAGGGGGTTGTATAATAAGGCCCCTGAAACCGCAAAGAGACATTGATAGCTCCTCGTTTGGCTCGCAACTCCAGCTCTGAAGTTCTGGTCGTCATGAGCCTGGGGCATGCCGCTTAGGAGCCGCGAGCCGCCATGGCGTTGCGATCTCGCCGCGCTGACCTCTCAGTAGCGGACGGCGCCCCCACTCCCGATCGATTTTAAAATTTTCCCATTGTTCGTAACTCCGATAATTCTTTCGTTTCCGATTTCGCCTTCCGCTTGTAGCCAATGATCGACACTCTTGCCGTCTGGGCGGCCTTCTTTCTCCCAGATGGCGTAGGCTCGTTCCCGAATGTTTCGTTCCCGCTCACCTGACATTGCGCCCTCCGCTAATTTTCATCCGCATCCCGGGGCGCGAAGACGGTGTTAGCGTCGGCGCGGTCGGCTTCGGCTTCCAGTTGTTTGGCAGTGCGTAACCGCGCCTCCCAGATCGCCGGATTGCCGG
>DASQCY010000324.1:0-2464 GCA_035634495.1 Allostellaceae bacterium | reverse complement strand
ACTATCGGCGGCGCGCGCCCTTGCACGGGTTGCGCTCGACGTCACCGTGATCGATCGGCACAACTACCATTTGTTCCAGCCGCTGCTCTATCAGGTGGCTACCGCTGCGCTGGCGCCCAACACCATCGCGGCTCCGGTACGTGCAATCCTGCGCGCACAGGATAATGCAACGGTTCTAATGGAAACCGTGACCGGGATTGACACTGCTGGCCGAGCGGTGCTGATCGGCGAGCAACGTGTGGCTTACGATTTCCTGATTGTCGCCACTGGCGCCCACCATTCATATTTCGGCCACGATGAATGGGAGAAATTCGCGCCCGGCATCAAGACATTGTTCGATGCGCTGACCATTCGCCAACAGGTCCTCTCGGCTTTCGAGGCCGCGGAGATTTGCGACGATCCGAATGAACGCCGCAGGTTGCTCAACTTCATCCTGATCGGCGCCGGACCGACCGGCGTGGAGCTCGCCGGAGCCATCGCGGAGCTTGCGAAGGCTTCCTTGGTCCATGATTTTCGCTACATTGACCCGTCGAGCGCTCGGATTATCCTGATCGAAGCTGGACCGAGGGTTCTCCCGACTTTCTCGGAGAAATCGTCTGCCGCCGCCCGCCGTGCGCTCGAAAGGCTCGGCGTTGAGATATGGACGGGCAAAGCAGTCACCGCCTGTGATGCCGATGGTGTCGAGGTCGGCGGCGAGCGGATCGCGGCCGGCACCATCTTATGGGCGGCCGGTGTAGCAGCGTCCTCTGTCGCAAAGTGGCTGGATGCGCCTGCCGACCGCGCGGGACGCGTGGTCGTGCGCGAGGATCTGTCGGTTCCAGGCCACCCCGAGATATTCGCGGTTGGCGACACCTGCGCTTCGCAAAGCTGGGACGGAAGGCTCGCGCCGGGCGTGGCCCCGGCGGCGAAGCAAATGGGGGCCTACGCCGCGAGCGTGATCAGGGCGCGGGTCGAGAGGGCTGCCCCGCCGGCACCATTCCGCTACCGCCATCAGGGCAGCCTCGCGACGATCGGCCGGAACACTGCAGTGGCGGATTTCGGCCGGGTGATCCTCACCGGCCGGCCCGCCTGGCTGGTCTGGAGCGTCGCGCATATTTTCTTTCTGATCGGCTTCCGCTCGCGCATCGTCGTGGCGCTCGACTGGTTGTGGGCCTATGTCACCTTCCGCCGCGGGGCACGGATTATCCTCGCCGAGACCGCTGGTGCGACCGCAAATTCCCGGCCGGTGTCGCAGGCGGCGCAAGCGTGAATCTGGGAGATGATCCAAGGGTTCGCCGTCTCCCCGAACAGGTCAAGGGCGCGAAAACCGGCAGCACCGGATGAACAGAACTAGGCTCAGCCTGTTGTACTTGGGTTCCTATCTCTTCATTATCGGAATTGGGCTGCTGTTTGCGCCGCGTGAAACCCTCAAAATTCTCCAGTCCAACGGGGATTATGGCCGGGTTCGTTACATCAAGGCCGGCCAGGGGCCGAACCTCGCCCAGCCTGACGCCGCGGCTAAATCCCCATAGAGCCGCGCCACCGACGGTGCCTCACGCTCCCGCGATTCGTGCCTTTGCGCTTTTCCGACGCCGGTCTCTGAGCTTGTGGCCGGCCTCATCATTGCCGAAAACCTGCACACGGTCGGTTACCTTGGTAAACCGAAACTGGAAGAATTTCGCGCTGGGCCCGATACGTTTGTGCTAGACAAATCATGAACGCGGATCGGGAGCTGCGCCTGTGATCTGGAAGTCTTTAGTTAAGCACCAGCCTGTGCCAGTCCCGTCCTTCGTCCTCGCGCTAATGCTTCTGATATCTGCAACACCGCTCGGCTGGGCGGCAGAGCCTACCGGCGCGACTATCGTGCTTCAGTTGCAATTGCCGCCGTCAACATCGCCCGAGGCGGTCAAGGGGCTGATCGCCGACCTGGCCGCCAAGGGCGCCCTTCCGGTGACGCAACCGACCGAGCCCGCCGAGGCGGCCACCCAGCCTACGACCACTGCTGCGAGCCTTGCCGCACAAATCTGGGATGGAAGCAAGCAAGCGGTTCAGGCACTTCCGGCTCTTCGGCGGGCGCCACAGATCTGGATCGAGAAGGTCGTGGCGGGCGGAGGCGGACCAGGGGTGGCGTTCGGGTTTTGGATGGTGGCGTTTGCGGGTCTGATGGCCGCCGCGCCGATCGGAACGGCCTTCCGTGCGCTGGCGGATCGACAGACACGCGTCACCGAACGGGGACCGCCGGCCCGCTGGCGGATCGCCATCATTTTGTTCCTCGCTGCGATAGCCTCTCTGGCCGTTTTTGGTCTCCTCTTCTCGGGCGTGCTGCTCTGGGTTTCGCGGAGTGTGCCAATTCTCAAGGAGAGCGCAGACCAGCTGGTCTGGTCCGCGCTAAAATGGCGACTCCTGATCACCGTCTTACTGATCGTCTTGTCGCCGAGACGGGCTGATCTCCGTCTTCTCCCGATTGACGATGCCGACGCCCGGG
>DASQCY010000323.1:0-8342 GCA_035634495.1 Allostellaceae bacterium | reverse complement strand
CTCTTGCCGTCGTCGCGCGTGACGTGGACGAGCCCGTCATCGGTCGAGGCCCAGATCTCGCCCCGCCGGTGCGGCGAGGGGGCGAGCGACGCGCATGTCGCGTGCACCTCGGCCCCGGCGTTTTCATCCGTGATATCGCCGCCGGAGGGCCCTTGACGCGCAATGTCGTTGACTGAGATCCGGCGAGATTTCCTCCCAGCTCATGCCCTCGTCGCGGCTGCGGAACACATGGTTGCCAGCCGCATACAGTATCCCGTTGTCGTGCGGCGAAAAGACGATCGGGTATGTCCAGGCGAAGCGGTATCTCATGTCCTTGGGTGCGATTCCGAGCGATGCCTCGGGCCACACATTCACCAGCTGGATTTGCCCGGTGCGATGGTCGTAGCGCTGCAATGCCCCAGCGCCGCCGGGACTGGAGCCGATCGCGCCGTAATAGACGATGTTCGGATCTTCGGGATGCACGGCAACAAAGCCGCTTTCTCCGGTGCCGGGATAGGTGCAATCCCCGAGGGTGATGGCACCCCAGGCGGCAGCGCTCGGCGTTGAAATCGTGGTGTTGTCCTGCTGCGTGGCGTAGACGCGATAGGGATATTGGTTGTCGGTATCGATGCGATAGAACTGCGCCGTCGGCTGGTTGTAGATCGACGACCAGGTCTGGCCACCGTTGCAGCTCACGCAGGCGCCGCCGTCATTACCTTCGATCATCCGGTTCGGATCTGCAGGATCGATCCAGAGATCGTGGTTGTCGCCGTGCGGCGTTTGGATCTCGGTGAAGCTCGTTCCGCCGTCGGTTGATTTCCAAAGCGCCAAATTGGCGACATAGACCGTCTCGCCGTGACAGGGATCGGCAAAGACATGCGTGTAGTACCAGGGCCGATGCATGAGATCGCGATGCGATGAAATCAGCGCCCAGGTTTCACCGTAATCCTCAGACCGGTAGAGCCCGGTCTTTTCCGCCTCCGTCTCCACCAGCGCCCAGACCCGCCCCGATCGGGCGGGCGACACCGCAACGCCGAGCTTGCCGAGCGGACCGGTCGGCAGACCCGGAAAGCGGGAAATCTCGATCCAGCTGTTGCCGCCGTCGGTGGAACGGAAGAGGCCGCTTCCCGGGCCGCCACTCGAGATGTTCCAGAAGTTCCGGCGGGTCTGCCAGAAGGCCGCAAACAGGATGCGCGGATTGCGCGGATCCATCGCCAGATCGACCGCACCGGTATCGGCGTCGCGATACAGCACTTTGCTCCAGCTCTTGCCGCCGTCGCGCGATCGGAAGACCCCGCGTTCCTCGTTTGCACCGAACACGTCGCCGAGTGCTGCGACATAGACGAGTTCGGGGTCGTCGGGATGGATGTGGATGCGGCCGACGAATCTGGACTCACGGAGACCCAGATGGCTCCAGGTGCGGCCGGCATCGGTCGATTTGTAAATGCCGTCGCCGTAGGATACGTCGAGCCGGATCTCGGTCTCCCCGGTGCCGGCATAAATTACGTTGGCGTCCGAGCGGGCGACGGCGAGCGCACCGATCGCAGCGGACCCGAAAAAGCCGTCGCTGACGCAGCGCCAATAGATCCCGGCATCAACCGTCTTCCACACGCCTCCGGCGCAGGCTCCGAAATAGAAGACTCCCCGGTCTTCAGGGTCACCGGCGACGGCTACGACGCGGCCGCCGCGCGGCGGCCCGATGCAGCGCCATTTGAGCGTGTCGAGTTTTGCTGCCGCGTCGGCGAGCTGTGCCATGGAAGGTTCCTTTGTCCGATTTTCCCCCCGCCACTCTAATAGCGGTTGTCGTGTCTGCCACCTCGCGGTGGCGGCTCATGGTATCAGGGAGTCGATGCCAAATCGATTGAGGTCGTCCGCTTTCGGCGCGAGCGCCTCGTCGGAGGCGCAGTCTTGGGCGCGGCCTACCTCAGGGAAGCCGCCCCGCTCACCTACAGCGAGATCATGAGCGCTGCGCTTCGACAGGGCCGACCCATGACTGCGCCCGACGGAATGATCGCGGCCACTGTGCGGATCAAGAGGACGGGGGCCTGGATGCCGGCGAGGTCTTGCGTGTAGTCGTGCAGCAGGCTTACCAATTGCTGACGCCCCTCGATGAACTCCGGCGCCCAATTGTGCACCCGGTGGGATGTAATCCACCACCGGCTCGCCGCCGCTCAAATTTAACGGCAGTTCGGTCGCTTCATTCAACGCTGTCATCGCATACAATGTCTGCACCCAACAGAAGAGATCACAATGGCTACGCTGCCGATCCGCAATGTCGATGCAGGGTCAAAGAGCGATTGCGCGTGCGCGCGGCGCGACATGGCCGATCGATGGAAGCCGAAGCGCGGTCGATCCTTAGCGAAGCCGTGACAGGCGATCGCGACCAGCCGGAGCCGAACCTGGCCGAGGCGATCCGCCGGCGCTTTGTGCCGCTCGGCGGAGTCGATCTCGAGCTGCCGCCTGCCGAGTTTGTCGACGCACCGCCCTCCTTCGATCCGTGATCGTCGTCGACACCAAGTCAATTTCGGAGCTGATGCGCGGGGAACCGGATCCAGCAGTGCTGGCTTGGGTGGCGGCGCAACCCCGTGTGCTGTTCCACACGGCGCATATCATCAGGCCGAAATCCTCTATGCCATCGGCCCCTTGCCCGAAGGCCCCCACGGGTCGAGCCCAGGGGCTGAAGGCCTACGGCGCGCGGTGCTGATGGCAGCGGCAACGGCGTTGTTCGCCGAGGATTTTGCCGAACCTATTCTGCGTTCGAAGCGGAGCGGCGCGCGCCATCCGGAAGTCGTGCTCGCACGTCGGCAGGCCGGCAATCCCGTCGAGAAATTTGACGCGCTGATCGCGGCGACCGCGCTGGCGGCCGGCGCCAGCATCGGGTTTGCCGGCCGCGGCCTTATGGGAATCGATCCGTGGACAGCGTCGCAATAGGGCGGCCGGGATGCGCCTCCTTCCCCGTCGTTATCAGCTTGGCTTTGCTTCGACGCGACAGCGGCCGCTCGTTGCGCTGACGACCTCGGCCGGTTGCCCGGAAGCAGCCGCTGGGCCGTCCGTGGCGATCGGCAGCCGCGCGGGCACGCTAACCGGGGGGTTGCGATTTATCTTTGCTGAGACCTTGGAATGGGTGAAGCTGCCCGCGACCACCTGAAATCGGGGTCGTCGGCTCGAGCCTCGGCGTGGGCCGGCGATAAACCGATGGACAGGTTGCGGTTGAACCACGTCTGCGAGGCCCAGCATGACCGCCGATACATTGCATGCCGGGGTGCTGCCAAAGCAGCCCTCGATGCGCCGGCTGATCGTCGCCGCGACAATCGGTAACATCTTCGAATGGTTCGACTTCGTCGTCTACGGCTTTTTCGCCGTGACGATCGCAGAAGTGTTCTTCCCGGCCGGCAATCCGACTGTGTCGCTATTGATCACGTTTGGCGCCTTCGGACTTGCCTATTTCGTGCGGCCGTTGGGCGCGATCGTCGTCGGTGGATACACCGACCGCGCGGGGCGCAAAGCCGGCCTCCTGCTGTCGATGGCGTTGATGATGATCGGCACGACCTTGATGGCGGTGACGCCGGGCTTCGCGACTATAGGCCTTGCGGCGCCGATCATCATCACGATCGCTCGCCTGTTGCAGGGATTTTCGGTCGGCGGCGAATTCGGCAGCGCGGTCAGTTTTCTAGCCGAGCACGGCGGCGGCCGTCGCGGGTTCAGCGCCAGCTGGCAATTTGCCACTGGCGGCCTCATCACGGTGCTCGCCTCGCTGTTTGGCCTCACCCTGTCGTCTTTGCTGACCCATGAGCAACTGGTCGATTGGGGATGGCGGATCCCGTATGTCTTCGGCATGCTGATCGGGCCGGCCGGACTTTACGTTCGCGCGAAAGTCGTAGAGACGCCGGAATTCCTCGAAGCCGAGAAGCCCGCCACGATTCCGATCAGGGACGTGCTGCGCCGGCATCCGCTGCCGGTGTTGCTCGCGCTCGGTATCTCGATCATCTCGAACAGCTCCTTTTATATCTTGGCCTACATTCCGACCTATGGCGTCAAGACGCTGCACCTGCCGGCGTCGACCGGGTTCACAGCGACCCTGATCGGCGGCGCAATCCTGGCGATCGGCTGCCCGCTTGCAGGCTATTGGTCGGACAAGCTTCCGCGCCGCACGCTGCTCATGGTGATCACCTGCTGGCTGTTTGTGCTGACCTCCTACCCGGCCTTCTATCTGATGGCCGCCTGGCCGTCGCTGGCAGCTTGCATCATCGCCGTCGGGTGGCTCCAATTCGTCAAGGCCGGCTACAGCGGCGTCCTGCCGTCGGTATTGTCGGAGCAGTTCCCGGTCGCAGTCCGGGCGATAGGCGTGTCTCTCGGCTTCAGTACCGCCGTGTCGGTCTTTGGCGGCCTCGCTCCGCTAGTGGCAACGTGGCTGATCGCAGCCACCGGAGACAGCCTGTCGCCGAGCTTTTATCTGATCTTCACCGCGCTGCTCAGCCTCTTCGCGTTGATGGCGATCCAATCGCGTGGCCGGCCCGTGACTCGAGCCATATCGGCCCCCCGGACGGCGTAGGTCGAGGAACTTTACTAGACGCGGGGTGGTGTCGCCGGAGATCCTATCATGATCGTCTGCGCTGTTTCCTGGGCGGCAGCCAGCGCCGCCTCGACCGTGCCCAACTCCGGACCGGCATAGAGCGCCTCGCCAGAAAAGAATATGGCGTCACCGTTCGGTTTTCTCAGCACTGACTGCGCTTCGCGTGTTCGTGGCGTAGGGTAGGAATAAGCGCCGCGCGCGAACGGATCGTTGCCCCAGTTGATCGCTCGCGCCGCGACGAGATTCCTTCTGATGCGGTCGAGAGGCAGATCGAAAATCTCGCCGAGCGAGGCGAGCCCTATGTCGATGAGTTCAGCCTCGGCAAGTGACGACACCCTGTCGGCCTTGGGTCCGGCCAACCAACCGGTCAGCACCGGATGTCCGTCTGGATACTGGGTCCACCAAGTCGGGACCGTTGCATCGGAAAGCAGAAACGACAGGTCGCCCAGATCTCGCCCGTCATGAGCGGCCCACCACTTCGTGGCGAAGCGGAATAGAATTTTGACGACGTTGCCGAACCCAATATCGGCAGTTGCTGCTACCCGTTCGTGCGCCGCGGCCGGAAGCGCGATTTCGGACAGCAGCGGGAGCGGCACGGTAAGGATCGCGGCGTCAGCCTCGAACGTGGCGCCGTGGTGACAGCGCACGGCAACCCGCCCGCGGGCCTCGTCAATCGCCGTTACCGCCGCGCCGAGATGGAGTGCCGCTCCGTGCTTGCGGCATTCGGATGAGAGATACTCGATGAGCTCGCCGTAGCCTTTCGCGATCCGCCCGTGCGGACCGTCGTCCCGGGCCGTCCATTCGTCGCGAAGTGCCAGAGTGCTGGCGCGGCGCGGGTCGGCTGCGTCATAACCTTCGACGGTCCGCGTGATTGACCGCCGCAGCTTGTCGTATCGCCGACCGGCAAAATGCGTCTCCAGAAATTCGGCGATGGGAACATCGGCTTTCACCTCGCTCAGAGCTTGATAAAAGCGGCCCATATGAGGCGGCGAAGGTTCGTTGGCCGATAACTTGCCCGTGCGGGCACTCCACCTCGTGCCGCCGCGCGGCAAGAGCGAAATTTGCGCTTCGCTCATCAGAGCTCGGGTCACCGGCGCCGCACCGTGGACAAATTCGGCGCCGCCTTCCGCCGGGTAGCCAAATTCCTGGGCGGGCAGCGGGCAGATGCGTCCGCCGCATCGGTCTCGCGCCTCGAGGATCGTGACTCGTTTGCCCGCGCGCACCAGCTCGCGGGCCGTCATCAATCCCGCGGCACCAGCGCCGACGACCAGAATATGCCTCAGATGCAGCGGGGTCATCGATTACCGATCGTGAAAGAGCCGCCCTGAGCGGCCCTTAGACAGCTTGGCCGCTGGCGATTCGACCCGCGCCTTCGGAACCGTTCGAGGTACCGTGATCGTCAAGGAATTTGCGTGCCTTCGGCAGCCACCGCGTTTTGAACAGCTGGACGCGCCAGCATGCGCGCGCGATGTTCCATGACGCGAGGTACTTTGGTGGTGTCGACGCCGTCACCTTCTATCCAGGAAGCGATGGTGAACAGGTACGGATCGCAGATCGTGTATTTCTCACCCATTACCCACGGACCCTTGATGAGCTTGTGCTCGATCAGCTCAAAGCATTCCGTCACGTTCGACGGCACTTTGCGCTTCATGGCCTCGATCGCTGCCGCGTCATCCGCCCACCGGGTGCCCCGCATGCGGTGGGCATGCGCGACATGCACCGTCGAACAAAGGTAATTGTTGAACTCCTGAATCTGCGCAAGGGCGAATGGATCAGCGAGGGGGGCGAGTTCGGCCTTCGGAAAACATTGTGCCACAAAGCAAAGGAGTGCCGGCGTTTCGGTAAGCGTGCCGCTTTCGGTTACCAGTGCGGGAACGCGCCCTTTGGGGTTTACCGCGAGGTATTCGGGGCTCCGTTGGCTCTGAGAGCGAAAATCGACCAGAACCGCCTCGTATGGCGCGCCAGCCTCTTCCAGCGCGATGTGCGTCGCAAGCGCACACGTACCGGGGGCGTAAAAAAGTCTGAACACGTCGTTCGTCCTTCCATCGACCACGCACCGCGCTCAGCGCGCCGTCCCTTCGGTCGGCACTCGGCTGGCGGCGGCCGGGCCGTTTCACCATGCGATGCCATCCGGGTCAAGTTACGTATAACAGCCGGCTTGCCGCCGAATCGAGATCGCCTTACCTGGCTCGGTCCGCGACAAACCGTAATATCGGAACATCGAAAGCCGTGGGAGAAGACCATGACCGACGACGCCGCTTGGTCCCTCGCCTGGCACGTTAGCCGCACCGGCTTTGCAGACTTACCCGCGAGTGCGGTCGAATCCGCCCGCCGCGATATACTCGACACCTTTGGCTGTATGCTCGGCGGCAGCGGCTCCCCGGGGATCGACGAGCTCTTTGCGGTGATCGCCCGGTGGGGCGGGCGCGGGGAAAGCCGTGTGCTGTTGCGGGGCACCAGCCTGCCGGCGCCACAGGCGGCGCTGCTGAATGCCAGCATGGGTCATGCGCTGGATTTCGACGACACGTTGGACACCGGGGGTTCCATCCATCCCGGCGTTTCCGTGCTGGGGTCGGTCCTCGCGGTATGCGATAGCCTCGGGGGTGTCAGTGGGCGTGATGTCCTGTTGGCGGTCGCGCTCGGTCTGGACGTATCGTGCCGCATCGCGCTCGCGAGCACGCTCGACCGGGGCTGGCATCGCACCGCGGCGATCGGGGTCTTCGGCGCCACCGCGGCCGCAGGTAAACTGCTCGGTCTGCCGCCGAAGCAGATGCTGGCCGCCTTCGGCATCGCCTACAGTCACGCCGCCGGCAATCGCCAATGCATTCTGGACGGGGCGCTGACCAAGCGGATGCAGGCGGGCCAGGCGGCAAATGCCGGCGTTTTCTCGGCTGTTTTGGCGCAGACCGGGTTCACCGGCGCGCGGAACATCTTTAATGGCCGTTTTGGCTTCCTGGAGCTGTACCAACCCAACGGATACGACGCATCGGTGCTGCTGCGCGACCTCGGCACGGCTTTCCGCGGCGAGGCGCTGAGCTACAAGCCCTACCCCTGCGGTCGGCCACTGCATGCGGTGATCGATGCCGCGCTGATGGTGCGAGCGCGGCTCAAAATCGAACGGCCCGATGACATCGAATCGGTGACGATCGAGGCGGACCCCGCCGGATACAGCGACCAATTCGGCCGCGGGCCGGCAAAGCGGCGCCCTACCCAGGTCGTGGAGGCGCAGTTGCCCCAACCCTTCCTGGTCGCCACCGCCCTGGTGCATGGCAAGGTCGGGATAGCCGAGGTCGATGGTCTGGGAGATGCCTCGGTCCTGTCGCTATCGGATCGGATCGTCGGCGTTGCGCGCGATCACCGACCGAGAGGGTCGCTCAGCATCACGGTGCAGCGGACCGACGGGCGCTCGGTTACGGTCGAGGCCAGCGATCCCATCGGGTCGCCAGAGAAGCCGCTTGCCAAAATTCAGCTCGAGACCAAGTTCCGCGACTGCGCGCGTAATGCGGTGCAGCCACCGTCGGAGACGAGTTTAGACGGGCTACTGGCGGCAATCGGGCGATTGGAAATGCTGCCGGATGCGCGGGAGCTGATGACCGCATTCGCCGGGTAATCAAGCGATACCGCAGGGGAACTTCTGGTGCTTTGCGCGGCTGCAACTCTTCGCTGAGCAGGCGAGCTGATTGGGTTTCGACTCCAGCCGTCCCCCTCAATAGCCCCGCAGGAAGGCGAGTACTTGTGCAGCCCACTCGGCCGGCTTCTCGAACGGCGGCCAGTGCCCGCAGTTGTTGAG
>DASQCY010000322.1:0-3761 GCA_035634495.1 Allostellaceae bacterium | reverse complement strand
TTGTCCCACATCACGAGATCACCCTTCCGCCAGCGGTGCGCATAGACGAATTGCCGTTGCGTCGCGTGCTCGAGCAGCTCGTCGAGGAGGGCTGCTCCCTCGGCCTCGGGCATGCCTTGGATGTGCGAGGCATGGTTGCCGAGATAGAGCGCCTTGTGGCCGGTGTCCGGATGGGTCCGCACGAGCGGATGATCGACCGGCGGATCCTCACGCATTTCCGCGATCGATTTGCCCCCGCTCGCCCCCCAGCAAAGGACCACGCGCAGTCCGACGATGCGCCGCCTTGTTTCTTCCGGCAGCGCGGCGTAGCTCATCGAGGTGTTGGCGAACTCGGTATCCCCGCCCGTAGGCGGCAGCTCGACCGCATAAAGCATCGTCACCGACGGCGGCACAGCGTGCCAGGACTTGTCGGTGTGCCAGCGGTAGTTGCTGACGGGAGAAGACGACCTGTCGACGGGGTTGCCGTCCTTGTCGAGGTTGGAGATCACATGGGCAACCGCATGGCGCTTGCTGCCCGGTTGGCCCGACGGCTCGATCTCGCCAAAATTGCGCGCAAATCCATATTGCCGTTCCCGGGTCAGCGTTTGATCGGGGAACACGACGACGTGGTGATCGCGAAAGGCCTCGAGGATCTGCGCCTTGGGCTCTGGCAGCAGCGGTTCGGCGAGATCGATGCCGGTGATCGCGACGCCGCCAGCCGCCGACAGGCATGGCCCCACGACAAGCCCCATGAGCGTTCCCTCGCCGGTCGACACACCGTTACGGAGGCAGTTCAAAAATCGGTGCAGCGACCGTTATATTCCCAGTCCCCGTAACGAGTTGGCTCCGGGCCTTCCGCGCCGCCGATCTCACGCGGCTGGGCGGCGGGCGCTCGCACCTTCCGAGCCGACGCGGCTGGCCGCGGCTCGCCCGTATCTCGCGCTTCATCGTTCATGACGGGAATATGGGCACGAAGCCCTCTCTGGCTCAACCGTTTCGGTGGTGTTCGCGGAGATGGCTCCGGCCGGTAAATAAATCTCGGAACGAAACTTGTCGTACAGCGTTGGACCGGGCAATTTCGGCCTATCACCCTCCGGCGCTCCTAATGTTGGATGTAAGAACCTTGATGTCCCAAGCGCCAACCGCGCGGACTGCTGCGCTCGACCTGATCGGTGCGGTGCTTCGCCGCAAGCGGCCGCTCGACGACGCGATCGAAGACAATCCGGCGATGCACGAGTTGGCGGGCCGCGACCGCGCGTTCGCGCGCCTGCTGGTGGCGACAGTGCTGCGGCGTCTCGGCCAGATCGATGCGTTGATCGCCGATTGTCTCAACATGCCGTTGGCGCCGCGGGCGGCCACGGTGCACGACATATTGCGGCTCGGTGTCGCCCAACTTTTGTTTTTGCGCACCCCACCGCACGCGGCGGTAGCGACCAGTGTCGACATCGCCCATAGCCGGGGCTACTTCTCGCACAAGGGGCTCGTCAACGCCGTGCTCCGGCGCTTGAGCATCGAGGGAGCCGCGCGCATCGATCAGCAGGATGTCCCCCGGCTGAACACGCCGGACTGGCTGTGGCAATCTTGGAGCCGGGCCTATGGCGAGCCCATCGCGCGAGCCATTGCCGTTTCACATCTAAAGGAGGCTCCGCTCGATCTGACATTGCGTAACGATGCCGAGGCGTGGTGCGTCAAGCTCCAGGGAATATTGTTGCCGACCGGGACGCTGCGCCGGGCAGCCGGCGGTTCACTCGTCACTTTGCCGGGCTATACCGAGGGGGCTTGGTGGGTTCAGGACGCCGCCGCTGCACTGCCGGCGCGCTTGTTTGGTGTCCTCAGCGGACGCGAGGTCGTTGATCTCTGCGCCGCACCGGGCGGCAAGACCGCCCAGCTCGCCGCCGCCGGCGCCCGGGTGACGGCGGTCGATCGCTCAACCCGTCGCCTCGAAAGGCTCGTCGCCAACCTCCAGCGCCTCGCTCTGCCGATCGAGGCGGTGGCGGCAGACGCGTTGACTTGGCGCCCGGCGCGGCCGGTCGACGCGGTGCTGCTCGACGCCCCGTGCAGCACGACCGGCGCGATCCGCCGGCATCCGGACGTACCGCATCTCAAGGCGACGGACGATGTCGCCCGCCTTGCGGTGGTGCAGGACAATCTGTTGCGCGCGGCGATCGATATGCTGCGGCCAGGGGGTACCTTGATCTATTGCACCTGCTCGCTCGAGCCCGAAGAGGGGCCGGAGCGGATCGCGGGACTGCTGGGTGCCGGCGCGCCGGTCGCGCGGCGTGCGATCGATCCCGATGAGATCGGCGTCCGACCCGAATGGATTACCGTCGAGGGCGATCTGCGGACGTTGCCCTGCCATTTCGACGAATACGACGGCATCGACGGCTTCTTCTGCGCGCGGCTCGTCAAGGACTGCTCGCCAGCCTCGGGCAGATGACTGCAGCGGCGCTGTCGGTGAGTGCCGTTGGCCGGCGCTGACAGCCCGCTCGCTTGCGGCATTGCTGTTTCCTTGTTACGAAAAGGCATGGGTTCCCCTGTCCGGCGCGCCATCAGTGACCTGCGGGTCACCCGGCCTGCGCGGTCTTGTGGACCGGGCCCGAAGCAATGACGCGGGTTTCGACCGACAAGTCGGTTGGACCCATCCGCCGGCACCTGGCCGGCGATGCTCCCGGGCTGTTGACGCGGCTACGCCGCGACGCGCTTCAAGCGCTTGCCGCCGGACCGCTATATCGTCACACCCTGATTGGCCGGGTTCCCGGCGACCTCAGGGTGCGCATCGGTCTGCGCTGGCCGGGCGACGCCCAACGTGGCGCGGCAATCGTCGGCGGCGAGATCGAGCTTGGCGGAGAGCTGATCCGCAATCCTGCGCCACGTTGGCTCCCGCCCTCGGCCGGGCCGGAATGGATCGCCGCCTGGCATGGGTTTGGCTGGATCGCCGACCTCACCGCCGCGGGTGGGCCCATGCGCGATGCGGCCGGCGATCTGGTGCAGAGTTGGCTACGCGAGAACACCGCTTGGCATGGCGTCGTGTGGCGGTCCGACGTCCTGGCCACCCGGGTCTTCGCTTGGGTCGCGCAATTCGACGAGATCGTCAGACGCGATCAGGATCACTCGCTGCGCCGCGCGATGTTGACGAGCATCGCCGCCCAATTGCGCCACCTAGCCCGGACAGCAAACTGGGAAGTCGCCGGCGCCGCGCGGCTGCGCGCGCTCAAGGGCCTGATCGCGGGTCGAGCCGCACTCGGCGATTCCGCGACGCGGCTCGCCAAGGTGCTGAAAGCGCTGGAACGCGAGGTGCAGGTTCAGGTTCTTCCGGATGGCGGCCACCTGTCACGCAATCCCTCGTTGCAGCTTCAGGTTTTGCAGGATCTGATCGATACGCGCGCCGTCTTGCGGGCGGCACAGATCGAGACACCCGGCGGGCTGCAGCACGCGATCGAGCGAATGGCGCCGATACTGCGTTTTTTTCGGCACGGCGATCGCCGCCTCGCGCTGTTCAACGACTCGCTTGAGGACGACGGGGTTCTGATCGACCTGCTTCTGACGCGGTCCGAGACCAAGGGGGGCGCACCGACGCAGGCGCCCCAGACCGGCTTCGATCGGTTGCAGGCCGGCAGGAGCCTCGCAATCATAGATACTGGGAGACCGCCACCGCGCGGATTCGACCAGGTCGCCCACGCCGGCATGCTGTCTTTTGAGATGAGCCACGAGCGCGAGCGCATCATCGTCAATTGCGGCGCCTATCGCGGACCCAAATCGAGCTGGTCGCGCGTTGCACGGGC
>DASQCY010000321.1:0-3046 GCA_035634495.1 Allostellaceae bacterium | reverse complement strand
GCGCGCTTCGCCGCGGAGATGCGCCGGGTCTGCATACCCGGCGGGACGATCGTCGTCGTCAATCACTTCACCAGCGAGAACCTATTGCTGCGCTTCATGGAAAAGCGGCTCGCCCGGATCGCCCGCCATATCGGCTTTCATGCCGATTTTCCGTTCGACGCTTTCCGCCGCGACAGCCGGCTGTCGATCCGCGAGGTGCGGCCGAGCAATCTGTTCGGTTATTGGAAGCTGTTGCGCTGCGTCAACGAAAAGCCGGCATCGAGCCCGGGGTGACAGACTAGCCGCGGAGGCCGTCGGCCGTCCGCCACATGCGGATTTCGCGCAGCAGCGCCTCGACCGCAGCGCTGGCAAAGCCGAGTGAGGTCTCGTCCACGAGCCGGCCGTCCCGGATCTTGTCGGCGGCCGCGGTGATCGTCACCTCGCGCGCCAGAGTGACCCGTGCCAGCATCGAGTCGAGGGCGACCCGCATGTGCTCCAAACAACGCGCACCGCCCAGCGGCCCGCGCGAGGTCGCCATGATCGCTACCGGCTTGTAGGCCATCACCGAGGTGAAGGCAGGGCGCGAGGCCCAGTCGAGCGCGTTCTTCAAGACGCCGGGAATACTGTGGTTGAATTCGGGCGCGCACAGGACGAGACCTTCGCTTTCGGCGATAGCAGCGAGCAGCGCCTTGACCGGCGCGGGACGCCTTTCGCCCTCGAAGTCCTGGTTGTAGGCCGGGATCGGCTGCAGATCGTAGATTCTGAGATCGGCACGACCCTCGAACTTTTCCCGCAAGGTCTCCAGGACCGCATTCGAATAGGAGCCGCTGCGCAGGCTGCCGGACATTCCAAGCAGGCGGGCCGGCATTGTCTCTGACATCCGAGGCTGGTTCGGTTGTACCGGGATAGGCGCCTCCTCTTAGCGAAAGCCGCTCGCCAACAGCAACCTTCTCGCGCAGGATACGGCATGAGTTTACGTCCCTCTCGCCGCGGACTCGTCCCGCCCTTTCTCGCCATGGACGTCCTGCGCGCCGCCAACGAACGCCAGGCGGCGGGCGCCGAAATCATCCATCTTGAAGTCGGCCAACCTGGAAGCTCGGCGCCTGAACCCGTGCTCGAGGCTGCCCGGCACGCCCTCGCCAGCGAGCCCATCGGCTACACCGACGCGCTCGGGATCCCCCCGTTGCGGCAAGCAATCGCCGCCCATTATCAGACGCAATACGGGGTCCTGGTCGATCCGGCCGAAGTCGTGGTGACCACCGGCTCGTCAGCCGCCTTTCTGCTCGCCTTTCTCGCCGCCTTCGAGCCGGGCGATCGGGTGGGGCTCGCGATCCCCGGTTATCCGGCCTACCGCAACATACTGTCGGCCCTCGAGATCGAGCCGGTGCATATTGCGGTCGGCGAGAACGCCCATTACCAGCCGACACCCGAGCTGCTCGACGATTTGGGTTCGCTCGACGGGCTGATTGTCGCGAGCCCGGCCAATCCTACCGGCACGATGATCAGTGCCGCAGAGCTGGCCCGGCTGACCGCCTACTGCCGGGACCGCGGCATTCGGCTGGTTTCGGACGAGATCTACCACGGGATCACCTACGAGGCGGCCGCGGCGACGGCGCACGCCTATGGACGGGAGGCGGTCATCGTCAACTCGTTCTCAAAATATTATAGCATGACCGGGTGGCGGCTTGGCTGGATGCTGGTGCCACCGGACCTAGCGCGCTCGGTCGAGTGCCTGGCTCAGAATTTCTACATTTCGCCGCCGGCACTATCACAAATCGCAGCGCTCCCGGTGTTTGGCTGTCGCGTCGAACTGGACAGTCATGTGGCGCGCTATCGCGCCAACCGCGATCTGCTGATCCGCACGCTCGGTGCCGCCGGGCTGACCCGCTTCGCGCCAGCCGAAGGGGCGTTCTACCTTTACGTCGATATTTCGAGTCTAACGCGAGACAGCGAGGAATTCTGCCGGCGGCTCCTCACCGAGACCGGGGTCGCCGTAACCCCAGGTCTCGATTTCGATCCGATCAAGGGCGGCGGCTGGATCAGGTTCTCCTTCGCCGGCTCGACCGAAGATGTCGCTGAGGCGGCGCGCCGTCTAAAGGATTGGCTGCCGCGATCGCGCTGGTAGTTGGCTCCGTCGGACCTACAGCGGCGGCCGGATCGCGACTTCCTTGACCTCCCTGCCGACGAACGGCTCGAACTCGGCGAAGTTCGCCGCGAAACGCCGGGTCAGCTCGCGCGCGGTCTCGTCATACACCTTCTTGTCGGACCAGGTGCCGCGCGGGTCCAGCACCTCGCTCGGCACGTCGGGGCAGCCTTCGGGCACCATGAGCCCAAAATTGGGGTCCTCGCGCAACGAGGTGGCGGCGAGCCGGCCGTCGAGCGCAGCGCGCAACAGCGCACGCGTATGAGCGATCGGCATACGCCGGCCGACGCCGTAGGTGCCGCCGGACCACCCGGTGTTGACGAGCCAACAGTCCGACCCGTGCTCTTTGATCCGTGCACCCAGCATCTTGGCATAGACCGCCGGATGGCGCGGCATGAACGGCGCGCCGAAACAAGTCGAGAAAGTCGCCTCCGGAGCGTTACTGAGCCCCTTCTCCGTGCCCGCGACCCGGGCGGTGTAACCGGATAGGAAGTGATACATCGCCTGTTCGGCACTGAGCCTCGCGATCGGCGGCATGACGCCGAAGGCATCGGCGGTCAACATGACAACATTGCTCGGGTGCGGCCCGAGCCCGCGCGGATCTGCGTTTGGGATGAAGTCGATCGGATAGCAGGCACGCGTGTTTTCGGTCAGGCTCTGATCGTCGACATCGGCGATCCGCGTCTGCGGATCGAGAACCACGTTTTCGAGGACCGTTCCAAAGCGGCCGATCGTCGCGTAGATTTCTGGCTCCGCCGTCGGCGATAGGTTGATGACCTTGGCGTAGCAGCCGCCCTCGAAGTTGAAGATGCCTTTGGGGCTCCAGCCGTGCTCGTCGTCACCAATCAGGGTGCGCGAATTGTCGGCCGAAAGCGTCGTCTTGCCGGTACCTGAGAGCCCGAAAAAGATCGCACAGTCGCCCTT
>DASQCY010000320.1:0-2171 GCA_035634495.1 Allostellaceae bacterium | reverse complement strand
GACCGCCCCCTACCTCGATCCGGCAGTGGCGCGCGAGATCTTTGGACCGCCGCGTGGCATCCTAGCTTGGGGGCCGGAGCTGCCGGGTGCAGGGCGCGGTGTGGCCGTCGATGGCGGGATCCGCGTCACCGGGCGCTGGGGCTTTGCCACCGGCAGCCGGCACGCCAGTTGGCTCGGCGCGCACGTGCCGATCTTCGAGCCGGACGGGACACCGCGCCTCAACCCGAACGGGCGCCCGTTCGTCCGCACCGTGCTGTTCCCCAAGTCAAGCGCCAAGATCATCGACAACTGGCAGGTGATCGGATTGCGCGGCACCGGCAGCGACAGCTACCGGGTGGACGATCTCTTCGTCCCGCAGAAATACACCGCCTCGCGCGACAACGAGGCCGAGCGGCGCGAGCCAGGCCTACTATACCGCTTCACCAGCGGCATGATCTATGCCGCGAGCTTCTCGAACGTGTCTCTAGGGATCGCGCGCGGCGCGCTCGACGCCTTTGTCGTTTTGGCCCGCGACAAGATCCCGCGCGGCGCCCGCGGCACCTTGCGCGAGAACAACGTGGTCCAATCGCAGGTCGCACAATGCGAGGCGCGCCTGCGCTCCTCGCGCGCCTTCATCCACGAGACCCTCGCCGAGATGTGGGAGGAGGCCGAGCGTAAGGGCGAGTTCCTGTACGAGCAGCACGTCCGGCTGCGCCTCTCGACGACCTGGGCGATCCACCAAGCGCGCGACGTCGTCGCCGCGGTCTATGGTGCGGCCGGCTCGACCGCGGTGTTCAACGAAAACCCGTTCGAGCGGCGGCTGCGCGACATCCACGCCGGGACCCAACAGGGCCAAGGCCGGCCGATTCATTTCGAGACCGTTGGCCAAGTCCTTCTCGGCCTCCCCCCGCAGGGGCGGATGTTCCGCTGAGCCGTTGTCCGGCGACGGCAAAAACAACGAAAATTGCGATGGTACTCCCGAAACATCCGACCTACCGCGCACAATTACCCCGTCGGATCAATCGGTTAGGTCTGAATTTGCAAGGCCGAGGAACAACGAAATCGGCATTACCGATCAACGAATTTCGGACAGCCCTGAGGGAGCCGAAACAACGAGTTAAGAATTTTCGGGTCGCTCACTCGCAGCGAGCCACGATACGCACCCAGCTGACGCTCGCCCTGCGGCATGCCCCGATCAGCCGTGGGTAATGTATCATTCGCCTCCATGAACTTACTCATGGGACGCCGCACCCTGGGCATTCAGGCGCGGCTGGTCATCCTTGTATTCGCGACCGTGCTGCCTCTGGTCGGACTGGCGAGCGCGACCATCCTCCGCACCGTCGATGACGATCGCGCGCGGATCCAGCGCGATGTCCGGGAAAGAGCAGAAAATCTGCTCGCCGAGGTCGACCGACAGATCGCCAGCATCCAGGGTGAGCTGCAGGTTCTGGCGGTATCGCCGAACTTGCGAACGGGCGATTTCGCCGCCTTCGACCGCCACATGCGCGAAGCGCTGAAAATTCGGGGGACATCGATCGCCTTGCACGACACCAAGGCGCAGCAGCTGCTTAGCACCACCCGGCCGTTCGGTGAATCCCTCCCTTACGAGACCAACAGCGAGATGCTCGACCGGGTCGTGGAAACCGGCCAGCCGCAGATTTCGGATCTGATTATCGGAGCGGTGTTGGCGCGGCCGATCCTGACGGTGGGGGTACCGGTCTTCCGCGATGGGAAGGTTGCCTACGTCCTGGCGATGGGGCTTGGACCCGAGATTCTGTCGGCGCTGTTGAACGAGCAGAATCTACCGCCCGGCTGGAACGCCGGCATCTTTGACCGAAACGGCCTCATCGTCGCACACAACCGGGGTCTCGACCGCTTCATTGGCCAACCGGCAATGCCGGCCTTGCGCGCGCAGATTTCGAAGGGCCCCGAGGGCTGGTTTCCGACCGTCACGAAGGAAGGGATTTCGGTGTATTCCGCATTTCGTCGGTCGCCGATCAGCGGCTGGACAGTGGCTATCGGTCTGCCGAGAGAGTTCGTAGATGCGCCGCTCAGGCGGACGCAGTGGCTCGCCTTTGGTGGCGGCGGGACGGCGTTTGCGGTGAGCCTTGCTCTCGCCTGGTGGATGGCCCGGGCGATCCGGCGGCCGATCGAATCCCTGACGGCTGCTGCTCGCGCGTTGGGTAGCGAAG
>DASQCY010000319.1:0-8684 GCA_035634495.1 Allostellaceae bacterium | reverse complement strand
TCACATCTGCTGGGGCAGCTGGCACGGGCCGCACACCACCGACCTGCCGCTCGCCAACATCGTTGACGTCCTATTGCAGGTTCACGCCGGCGCGTTCTCGGTCGAGGCCGGCAATGTTCGCCACGCGCACGAGTGGAGGGTCTGGCAGGACGTCAAATTGCCCGATGGCAAGATCCTGATCCCGGGTGTCGTCAGCCACGCCACCAACGTCGTCGAGCACCCCGAGCTCGTCGCCGACCGCATCCTGACCTTCGCCCGGGTGGTCGGGCGCGAGAACGTCATCGCCGGCACCGATTGCGGTTTCGGCGGGCGCATCCATCCGCAGCTCGCCTGGGCCAAGCTCGAAGCATTGGTCGCAGGCGCCAGGCTCGCGAGCAAGGAGCTGTGGCCGTCATAGCCGCCAAGGAGGTGCTGGGCGCGCGCACCGGGGCAACGTTGACCAACCGTCGACCGGGAAAGGCGGCATCCAGGTTGCCGCTTCCCAACCCGATCGGTCGACCCGTCGCGACTACGCGCAGCGACGTACATGATAGGCCTCGATGTTGATGCCAAGATTGCGGCCCGTCATAGGGCTCATCGTAGGCTTTTAACCACCGATTAAGCGCGGCCCTCAAAGCACATCAGGCCCGAATTTCGGGACCGCGTGCTAGGGGCAGGCGCCTATCAGCGCATCACATTTCGGCGCAAGTCAGTCTACAACCTTGTACAGGCGCTGGTCGTAGAGATTACCACGCGCCGGCATCACGGTGGCCGCTCGGAACTCCCGCGTAGGGGCGGCTGTCTCATAGGCGTCAAAGGCTTTCGGGCTCGCCCACACAGCCACGACCGAAAAGTGGTTCGCATGAGGGGCGGGCTCCTGGTAGATGTCGTAGCGCAGTACGCCTTCCTCCTTCGCGCTCGCTTCGGCGAGCCGCCTGACCGCGGGCTGGGCGAGATTGGCGAACATCGGCAGGAAGTCGATATGCTCCACCATGTAGAGCGCACCGCTGGGCCGCTCGGCCCGCGCCGAACCCGTCGCAAATGTATGCAGCATGTGCTGATTGGGCGGGCTGTTGCGGATGGCCTTTAGCGCCTCCTCGAATTGCGCCGTAGACGCGGCCTTCTGATGGGCGTCAAAGGCCGATTGGTCTTTCCAGCCTTCGACGATGGCGAAGCGATTGGGGCGGTCAGTCTCCTGCAGCACAGTGAACTCGACATTGGCCGCTTCATGGCGGCTCGATTCGCGGTATTGCTTGAGCAGGTCGACGCCTCGGCCGAGCGAGCTTGCCCCCACGTCGAGATAAGTCGCGGCATAGACCGGCTCGCTGACGGTTTGGCCTAGTGCAGGCGAGCCGATGGCGATCGCGAGACCGACGGCTACGACCGGTGCCCAGGCCCCGATCGGAGCGAACAACCTCGCAGACGACAACTTCTGAACGATACGCATGATCCTGTCCTCCAGATGGGCCATTGCCGGCGATCAGTCGATCAGCACGTAGAGGCGATCGTCGAAAGGCGAGCCGAGTAGCGGCCCCACCGTGTCGCGGAAATGCCGGGTGTAATCGGACATTTCGTAGGCATCAAACGCTTTGCGGTTTTGCCACGCAGCAAAGAGGGTCATATGGCTCATCGGCGGTTTGACCGATTGGACGACGTCGTAACGCAGATTGCCTTCGCCCTTTCTCGCGGCTTCCGCCACCTCCTTGACGGCCGCCAAGGTTGGAGCCAGTCCGGGCGGAAAGACGTCGAGATGCACCTGCATGTAAATGGTGTCGCCTCCTTGCGCTGCCCGGGCCGGCCCAACGGCGATGACGTGATAGTCGCGCCGATCGTATGGAGCGCCGGCGATGGGTTTGAGCCGGTCGCGGAACTCGGCGGTATGGGCGGCCTTTTCATTGGTGTCGTAAGCCGATTGGTCATTCCAGGTCTCATAGATCACAAACCGATTGGGCCAGCCCGCCTCCTGTAGAAGAATGACACCGGCGTTTCCTGCCTGCTTGAGTGCGGCGTCGCGGTACTGCTTGAGCAGCGCGATGGCCTGGTTGGTCGCACCCGGCGCAACGTCGAGATTTGTCACGCCATAGATCGCACCTTCGCCGATCTGGGCCTGTGCAGTGGAACCGGCCGTGATCACGAGCAGGAAGGCCAAACCCAATGCGTATTTGCGAATGGAAGTCATGCCTGTTTCCTCAAGCTGGCCGCTCTTATCGGCGATCGATGACGCCGCCAGAGGCGGGAGCTCTTTACACAGCTCGTGGTTTGGACAGATGGCGCTGAAGGCGTCCACCTTTGGAAAACCGAGTCAAGCCGAAATCCGCACTTGATTTATGGAGGAGCAACGCCCTTTATTTTACATTGTCATGAAGGACATTATCGCATCTAAACCCAACAGCACACAAGCTGGAGTTGGGGTCTGTTTGCTTTGAGCTGACACGCGGCACCTCGGGCGTCCAGACCCCCGTGGTTGCCTCTGCGTTTGATCGGTTTTCAGGAGAGACGGCTCGCTCTAACATCTGCGCTGGGATACGCCCGCCTCTGTCTCTTCACGGGGAGCGCCGGTCATGGCCACAGATGGATTGATCACCATTCCGAGCAGCGACAACGTTAAGGCGACGCTCGACCGGCTGGAAAGCGAGGTCAAAGCCCGCGGCGTCGCCGTCTTCGCGCGGATCGATCATGCGGCGGGCGCAAGTGTGGCCGGGCTCGCCTCGGCGTCCGCCGCCGCGACGCACGCCATGACCGCAATGCTCGCGAGCATCGCGCAAAAAGCCGCGGCGATGCCGTAGGGAGCGGAGCGGCCAGGGAGGAAGATTTCATGACCGTGACCAACGTCGGCGGCGCCGCCGACCGGTATGCCGCTCGGGTCGACGCTGTGCTGGCGCAGCGCACTCGGCTGCGCGGTCCGCAGCCTCCCGGCGACCTCTTCGCGGGTCTTCCCGACGACCACCCGCTGATAAAGGCCGATCCGCGTCGACCGCTCGATCCGAACCTCGAGATCGTCGCCTCGTATGTCGAACCCGACGATGTCATCGTCGATGTCGGAGGGGGTGCGGGCCGGGTCTCGCTGCCTATCGCCCTGCGCTGTCGCGAGGTCATCAATATCGAGCCCTCGGCCGCCATGGCCGCGGGGTTCAAGGTCAATGCGACGCAGGCCGGGATTGCCAACGCACGGGTCATCGAAGGCGATTGGGGCGCCGTCGACCCGCCGGTCGGAACGGTCGGGCTGGTGAACCATGTCACCTATTTGACACGGGAGATTGTGCTGTTCGTCGAGAAGCTGCAACGGGCGGGCCGCCGGCGGATCCTCATCACGGTCAACAGTCCGCCCCCGCCTTCCTGGCAGCGCGTCCTCTTCCAGCTCGTGCACGGGGAAGCCGAGGAGGTGGTTCCCGGGCATGTGGAGCTGATGAACGTGCTTTGGGAACTGGGCATCCTGCCCGATATCCGCGTCCTGCCGCTCCATGCCGCTAGACCCATCATACCGGCTCCCACCCGCGAGGCAGCCATCTCCGGTGCGGTCGAACGTTTTCGGAGCGATCAGTGGTCCTTCTGGCCGTTGGGAGAGGACCTCGAACAGCGCCTGCGCTCGATTCTGGAGACCCGCTTCGACGGGCTCTTTGCCGTCGGCCGCGACGGCTTCACCCCGCGTTGGGTCACGCCCGGCCGCGAGATCCTGATCACCTGGCAACCGAAGGCGGAGAGCCGGGCCCAATGACCGCCAATCGGGAGCCGTCGGCGGTGCTCCTGGCCGGTTAGGAAAAGCGGGTGGCATAGCCGCACGCCGCCATGTTGGCGCCGACATCGAGGGGTATCGTAGGGGTTACCACGGGGAGCCGAGTCGCGTCGGCCGATCGGTCGACGCTGTCCTCTGCACCGCAGGTTTACGCCATTTTTTAACCCCGCTCGCCTTATTCAGGTTCCGGAAATGCCATATTTTGATCCTCCCTGCTCGCTCCCTCAGAACCGCGTTTTGCTTCCCTGCCAAGCGGCGGAAATTTGCCGTCGGTTCGCCTGGTTTCGGGTTCTTAAACCTCTGATCTGTATGGTGTTATCGGCTCTGCGGCGCATCGGCGTGCGCTTCCGAATCGATTTTTTTCCCGGTTTTTCCCGTGCGGCAGGGAAATTCGCGAGCATCGCCTCTGCCACAATTGCCGCGCCCTTCGTCAGGCGACCGCGGGCGGGAAGAGCGGCAGCAGCTCCATTAGTTTCGTCACTGTCGCGTCGGCCTCGTCGAACTCGTCCCGCGGCAACTGAAATTTGGCGAAGCCTTGCAGGATGCGGATCGTCTTCCAGCCCTGCAACCGGGCGGGGCGGATGTCGTTGTCGAGCCGGTCGCCGATCATCGCCGCCTCCTCGGGCGCGCACTTCGCGCGGGAGAGAGCAAGGCGGAAAATCGCGGGATCGGGCTTCTCGAGAGCCAGCTCCGCGGAGGAGAGACAGATCGAGACAAACGGCATCAGCCCCCATCTGGCCAGCCGCTCCGCGGTACCGGCGGGTTGATTGGCGATTACCCCGATCCGGTAATGCTGCGACAATGTCCGCAGCGTTTGCTCAGCCCCGTCGTACGGCGACTCCAGTTCTTTGGGATAGCGGGACTCGGCTTCGATAGATCGGCGGAGATCAGGGTCGTCAGTTAGTTTCGCGATGGCGGCCGTGATCCGGCGCGGCGCGAACTCTACCGAGGCATCCTGCAAGGCGCGCCGCACGTCCTCGATCGAGCAGCGCCTGCCGTGGCGTTCGAGACAGCCGACCGTCTGCCGGAGCCGGACCTCGGTCGCCGCTTCCTCGCTGACCAGCGTGTTTCCGACGTCAAAGAACAGCCAGCGGATTTGAGCGGCCGGGAAGCTCAAAAGAAGATGCTGACGTTCTTGGCCAGCAATACGTTTTGGTCGAGTGTGATCTTGCGGCCGGCGATTTTCCAGGCGCCGGCGACGCGCCGCAACACATCCCGACGGGCACCCACGTAGAAGTCCTGCTCGGTCTCCGCCCGGCTGCGGTAGACCATGAAATTCGAGTAGACCTTGACCTCGTTCGCCGCGTCGCCTGGTTCCACCTCGATGTTGCTGATCAGGTGGCGACTGCGCGACGGCGGATCTTCGGCCCAGGCCATGCCGGTATCCAGCCGCGCGACGCGCTGGCCGAGCGTCTGCTTGTCCTCGTCGAAGATTGCGAGTTCGTCTTCCTTGGTCATGTCGTCCTCGACGTAGCGGTCGGGATCGAGGATCGCAATCGCCTTGCTCCTCCTAGGATAACGGTTGGTTCTGCCGGCCATCCAGTAGCGGACATCGTCGGTCAACAGCTCCAGCCACTCGTGAAAGCGCCGCTCATCCAGCAGTCGGGCTTCTCGGTAGAGGAACTGCTCGACCTCGCGGGTGACGTCTTCATTTATGCCCGACATGGCCGGCTCCCGCCCATCCATTGCTGCCCGGCACCTCGGCCCAGCTCTCGGCCTTCATCAGCTGCGCCCAGCGGCCATAGAACTGGCGATGGTTGCTTTCGCTCATGCGGAAATCGCTGGCCCAGGCCTTGAGGTCCTCGTCAAAGCGCTCGTGCCCGAGACCCATCTGCGTGTTCACGGACATGCGCCGCGACACGACCCCGCGGCAGGTGCGGGTGCATTCCTGCCAATTGTCCATATCGTCCTGCTCGAAGGTGCCGGACGGGCTGAAGCCCCGCACCCCGCCTAGCCGCATCGCTTCCTTGACGTGCGCCGGTGCGGCCTTGTCGGTGTAAACCCACGACCACACTTCGGTTTTGTCCGGGCCGCGCGGGTGCCATACGCGGAACGTCCGCGAGGTGGCGCGAAGCATTGAAAAATTAGGGAAGGTCGTGCCGACGATCGGGTTGATCCGAGCCGAGCGGGGCCCCAGGCGCTTCTCGACCTCCGGACGGATCTCTTTCTCATATTCGAGAATTTCGGGTATCGGCGGGTCGGCCACATCGTTCGGCCCGAAGCAGATCAGAACGTGGCCGTTGCCGGGGGACACCAAGCTCCCGGTGGTCTCCGGCTTGGCCGCCGCACCTGAGCTGAAGTTGGTCTTGACCGCCGAAAGATGGCTCCACTGCACGTGGTAGGAATCGCCGCCGAAGTTCTCGGCCGGGAACTTCCAATTGCACGGCATGACCCATTTATGCATGCCGCCAATGACTTCCACACCCCCTTCGCGACGGTCGAAGAACGCATCAAGATACCAGGTCATCTCGCCGAGATACTCGCGCAGCGGCAGCGCCTCGGGGTCGAAGGTAGCGAAGAACAGGCCTTTGTAATTGTCGAGCTGCGCGACCGGTTCGAGGCCCCAGCGCTCCCGCTCCAATTCGCCGTAATAGGCTTCCTTGAGCCACGGCACGCCGACCAGGCGCCCGTCATTGCGGTAGGTCCAGCCGTGATAGGCGCAGGTGAAGCTGGCGGCATTGCCGGAATCGGCACGGCACAACCGGTTGCCCCGATGGCGGCAGACATTCAGGAAGGCGTGCACTTGACCGCCACTGTCGCGCACGACGAGAACCGGGTCTTCGCCCATATAGGTCGTGAAAAAGTCTCCGGGCTGCGGGATCTGGCTTTCATGGCACAGAAACAGCCAGCAGCGGGCGAAGATTCGCTCTTGCTCCTGCTCGTAGATCTCGGGCTCGATATAGATGCGGCGGCCGATCAGTCCGCGATCGGCATCGACGAGACTAGCAAAATCTGTCGCCATGTCATCCTCCTGATCCATTGCCGGAGATTTCTGCCCAGCTGTCGGCTGCCATCAGCTGCGCCCAGCGGCGGTAGAACCCACGATGGTTGCTTTCGCTGTAGCGGTAGTCGCTGGCCAATGCTCCGAGATCCTCGTCGAAGCGCTCGTGCCCCAGGCCCATCTCGTAACTCAGCGCATAGCGGCGGGCGACGACACCGCGCCCGGTCTGGGTGCAGCCTTGCCAGTTGTCCATGTCGTCCTGCTCGAAGGTGCCCGACGGGCCAAACACCCGCACCCCGGCCAATCGAATGGCTTCCTTGACCTCCGACGGAGCCGCCTTGTCAGCGAACACCCATGCCCATACCTCGGTCTTGTCCGGCCCCCGCGGGTGCCAGACGCGGAAGGTCCGAGAGGTCGGCCGCAGCATCGAGAAGTTCGGGAAAACCGTGCCAACGATCGGCTTGACGAGTTCCAGGCGCGAGCCCAGACGTTTCTTCATCTCGGGAACGATCGCTGCCTCGTAGGCCAGGATCTCCGGGGCGGGAGGGTCGGCGACCGTGTCGGGACCGACCCCGATCACACAGTGGCCATTGCCGGGAGAAAGCATGACACCATTCGGGTCGGGATTGACGCGAAAGTCGCCGCCCGACCCGGTCTGGATCGCCGAGAGATGGCTCCACGAGGTGTGGTAGCCGTCACCGCCGAAGTTTTCGGCCGGGAATTTCCAGTTGCACGGCATGACCCATTTGTGCATGCCGCCGACGACCTCGACCCCGCCTTCGCGACGGTCGAAGAACGCATCCAAATACCAGGCCACCTCGCCGAGATATTCGCGCAACGACGGCGCTTCGGGGTCGAAGGTGGCAAAGTAGAGCCCCTTGTAATTGTCGAGCTGTGCCACCGCGGCGAGGCCCCAGCGCTCCCGATCCAATTTGTTATGGTAGGCTTCCTTGAGGTACGGCACGCCGACCAGCCGCCCGTCATTGCGGTAGGTCCAGCCGTGATAGGCGCAGGTGAAGGTGGCGGCGTTGCCGATCTCGGCGCGGCACAACCTGTTGCCGCGATGACGGCAGACGTTCAAGAAGGCGTGCACTTTGCCTGCCGTATCGCGCACCACCAGAACCGGGTCTTCGCCCATGTAAGTGGTGAAGAAATCGCCGGGTTGCGGGATCTGGCTCTCATGGCACAGAAAGAGCCAGCAACGGGCAAAGATCCGCACCAGTTCTTGCTGATAGATCTCCGGCTCAATGAAGATGCGGCGACTGACGAGGCCGTTCTCGGCATCGACCAGACCGAGCGTATCGGTTTCCATCGGCTGTCCCTCATTGGTTCTGGGGGGTGCGACGCGGCACACGCAGCATTGATCCGGCGTCGACCGTCACGATGGTCCCGGTGATGCCTCGCGCGCTAGTCCGCGAACTCAGGAATACATACGCCCCGGCAAGATCCGCGGGCTGAAGCGCCAGCTGCAGCGGGTTGCCGCCGCGCAGCCGCTCCTCCGTGCCGGGATCGGTAAATTGCGAGCGGTCGTCCTGGCGAAGAACCGCCAAACCACGAAGATCGGTGATGGTGCCGCCGGGGGCGACGCCGTTGACCCGGACGCGCGGCCCGACTTCCACCGCAAGCTGCCGGATCAGCCCGACGACGGCATGCTTCGAAGCGGTATAGAGAGTTCCACCGCCGCCGGAATTCAATCCCGCGACCGACGCCGTAAACACCATGGAGCCTTCCGTCTTTATCAATTCCGGCAGAGCCGCCCTCGCGCCAAAGAAGCATCCCTTGACATTGACCCCGAACAACTCGTCAAACGCTTCGGAAAGCCTTTCTTCCGGAAAGTCGGCCAGCGCGGCATAGACGTCGAAGACCCCGGCGTTGCCGACAAAGATGTCGAGGCGGCCAAAGGCGCCGACGGTTTCGGCGACGGCGCGCTTATTGTCTGCGAGTTGGGCCACGTCGCCGGTGCGGGCGACCACCGCATTGCCGAAATCCGCCCGCAACTGCTCGGCTCTGGCCGCGACGCGGTCGAGGACC
>DASQCY010000318.1:0-2717 GCA_035634495.1 Allostellaceae bacterium | reverse complement strand
CGCCGGCGGTGTCGCGGTGATCCGGGTCGGCGGCGCCACCGAGATCGAGGTCAAGGAGAAGAAGGATCTGGTGGACGACGCGATGCACGCAACCCGCGCCGCGGTCGAGGAGGGGGTCGTTGCCGGCGGCGGGTCGGCTCTGCTGTATGCATCCCGTGCCCTCGAAAATCTGAAGCCGGCCAACAACGACCAACGGGTCGGTATCGACATCGTCAAGAAGGCGTTGTTGTACCCGGCTCGACAAATTGCCGAGAATTCGGGGACGGACGGCTCAATCGTCGTCGGCAAGCTGCTCGACAGTAAAGACGTGAACTACGGCTACGATGCCCAGAAGGGCGAGTTCACCGACATGGTGCGGGCGGGCATCATCGACCCGACGAAAGTCGTGCGGCATGCCCTGCAGGATGCCGCGTCGGTGGCGGGTCTGCTGATCACCACCGAGGCGATGGTGGCAGAAAAGCCCGAACCGAAGACCCCGCCGGCGATGCCGCCGGGCGGTGGGATGGGCGGCATGGACTTCTGAGCCCACGCGCACGCTCCACTTTGAGGGCCGCCGGTCCGCCGAAAACGCGGGCAGGCGGCCTTTCGCTTTTGGCGTAGCGGCGCGTGCGCCTGCCGCAACCCTGCTCTGCCGGTGCTGGTAAAGTACGTCGCCTTGCCAGCTGTTGGCCCTCCTCCCATACTGGCCTTCATGCGACGCCTGTTCCTCGATCCCGTTTTCGCGTCGGAGGCCAACACGTCGGCGCGGGCTTGTGATCATCCCGGCTGCGTTGCCGGCGGGGAATTCCGCGCTCCGAAATCCCGGCTCGAACTACACGATTATTACTGGTTCTGCCTCGAGCACGTTCGCGCCTATAATTCCGCCTGGAATTATTATGCCGGAATGAGTGACACCGAGATTGAAGCCGAGATCCGCCACGACACGGTCTGGCAGCGTCCAAGCTGGCGGCTCGGAGATCGCTACGGTCCCGGATATGCCGCACGAATCCGAGATTATTTCGACATGCTCTCCGGCGGCACGGGACCTTCGCGCGACCGCGGTCGGCGAAATGACAACCGCGCACGGGAGGCTGCCCAGAGGGCACTGTCGGCACGCGAACAGGCTCTCGCCGTGTTCGAGATCGAGCCGCCGTTCACCCCGGTGCGCCTCAAGGCGCGCTATAAAGCGCTGGTCAAGCTCCACCACCCCGATGCGCATGGTGGAGACAAAGTGGCCGAGGAAAAGCTGAAGATAGTCAATCAGGCCTATGCCACCCTGAAAGCCAGCTATTTCAGTTGAACAATCGTGCTGCGGCGCTCAAATTCCCCCATTCAACTATCAGGATAGAAGAGAATAATGCCAAGTGTTCAGCCAGAGGCACCGGTCTCCGCGTTCCCCTTGGATCAGCCTGACATCACCATCTCCGTCCGTCAGACCTTCGGGATCGACAGTGATCTCCAGGTTCCTGCCTTCAGCCAAGCGAGCGAGCACGTCCCTGATTTCGACGACGCCTACCGCTTCGATCATGACACGACGCTGGCGATCCTTGCCGGCTTTGCCTTCAACCGGCGAGTAATGATCTGTGGCTATCACGGCACGGGCAAATCCACCCATATCGAACAGGTCGCGGCCCGGTTGAATTGGCCCTTGATCCGCGTCAATCTCGACAGCCACATCAGTCGTATCGATCTTGTCGGCAAGGACGCGATTGTGCTGCGCGACAACAAGCAAGTTACCGAGTTCCGCGAAGGTCTTTTGCCCTGGGCGCTGCAGCACCCAGTCGGGCTGTGCTTCGATGAATACGACGCCGGCCGGCCGGACGTCATGTTCGTCATACAGCGGGTGCTCGAGGTTGAAGGCAAGCTCACCCTGCTCGATCAGAACCGCGTGATCCGGCCGCATTCCGGGTTCCGGCTATTCTCGACGGCGAACACCGTGGGGCTGGGCGACACCACTGGCCTGTACCACGGTACGCAGCAGATCAACCAGGGCCAGATGGACCGCTGGAACATCGTGGCGACTTTGAACTATCTGCCGCATGACGCCGAGGTTGACATCGTGCTGGCGAAAGTGCCGAGCTATGACGACGATGAAGGGCGACGCACGATCAGCGCGATGGTGGCCCTTGCCGATTTGACACGCGCCGGCTTCATAAATGGCGACATCTCGACCGTCATGTCGCCCCGAACGGTCATGACGTGGGCCGAGAACGCGCGCATTTTCGGCGACTTGGCCTTCGGCTTCCGATTGACGTTCCTCAACAAATGCGACGAGATGGAGCGGGCGACAGTGGCCGAATATTACCAGCGCTGCCTTGGCACGGAGCTGGCTGAAACCGGCGTCAATGCGACCTTGATGTAGCGTGTAGGGCACGGCCGACAAAGCGCATGGCCCAGGAGTTCTCGCCAACCGAAACCTTCAAGCGCGCGACCGCGGCGACCTTGCGCGCTATTGCCGAGCGCGACGATGTGACTGTCGGCTTCGGGCCGGAAGGGGCCGGGCTGAGCGGTTCGCGGGTACGGCTGCCCAACCCGCCGCGCGACCTTCCGGCGGAGGAGGCCGCGCAGCTGCGCGGTGCCGCCGACAGCGTGGCACTGCGACTGCGCTATCACGACGATGCGGTGCACAGCAAACGCGTGCCGGGCTCGCCGCTGGCGCGGGCGGTATTCGACGCGGTCGAGCAGGCGCGGGTCGAGGCCTTGGGCGCCCGGCGCATGGCTGGGGTTGCCACCAACCT
>DASQCY010000317.1:0-3674 GCA_035634495.1 Allostellaceae bacterium | reverse complement strand
CTGCGTTTTCACGGCGCGGACAGAGTGGCGACGACACCAAGTCCCAAGCTCGGCCAACACAACGCCGACATCTACGGCGGCTGGCTCGGACTGTCGCCGGGCGAAATCGCCGATCTCAGACAAAGCGGCGTCATTTAGCGGACGAAAAGCCCGGCTGGCGACCCCTAAGACGCGAAAATCTCGCCAAGCCGCCGGATCGAGCTCAGCACCCGCTCCTGTGGCAGCCCCGGCCACTGGCACCGCATGATGAAATGATCGACACCCAGAAGCTCGCGATATCGTGCGATCTCGTCCTTCACCGATGCCTTGTCGCCAATGATGAACCGGTCGCGCGCGAAATCCTCAAACGAACCCTCCGCGGTGCGATTCTGCAGTCCCCACAATGCATAAGTGTTATACTTGTATTCCAGCGGTCCGCGGCATTCCTGATACGCAGTCGCATGTCGTGCGCCGACGTAGCATTCGGCGGTGATCGGGAACTCCATCGGTGTCCGCCCATATTCCTTCAGTGCCGCACGATAGGTCTGCATCAGCGACGTTACCTTGCCGAGCCCGCTGGTGTTCACGATCAGCCACGCGTCGCCAATCCGTGCCGCACGCTTCACAGACACATCGGCCTGCCCGGCGATGTAGAGTGGCGGTCCCCCCGGGCGCACTGGCTTCACGCCAATACCGGCGTCGTTGACTGTGTAGAACCGGCCCTTGTGGCTCACCCGTTCTTCGGTCCACAGCCGACGCATCAGGGGGATGCTCTCGTTGAACCGCGGCGCCCGCTCTCTGAGGCTGATCCCGAAGGCCTCGAACTCCGGCTGCCGGTAGCCCAAGCCGACGCCGAGGATGTAGTTGCCGCCGGTCAACACGTCGAGCGTGGCGGCTTCCTCGGCCACGTGCACAGGGTTGAGCGGGGGCAGAATCAGGATATTCGGGCCAATCGTCATACCCTGCGCGTGCGCCGCCACGTAGCCCATGACCGGCGTGATTTGCAGCATCTGCATTGGCTGGGTCAGCCAATGATGCGGGAACCAGAGGGACGCAAATCCCGCGTCCCGCGCCGCGCGCACCTGCGCGACCATCTCCGTGACGCGTTCTGCTAAGTTGAAGCCCTGCGGGAACTGCGTGTTGATGAATAGACCGACTTTCATGACGAACCTTCCTTCGCTTGCGCGGCTTAGGCTACGGCTGCTAGACCACCCTCGGGCACGATGTGGCGTTCGCGGGAAAGGAAAATCGTCGTCCGCTTCATTAGGCGACGCGCCGAAGGGTCGAATGGTTCCCGGCGATGCATTGTAAAGCCATTGTCCCATAATAGAGCATCGCCGACCTGCCAGTGGTGGCGATAGACGAATTCGGACTGCGTGGCGAACTCGTAGACCTCCCGGAGCAGCGCCGAGCCTGATGTTTCGTCCATTCCGTCGATCCCGACAGTTGTCGTGGAATCGAGGTAGAGCGCCTTTCTGCCGGTGATCGGGTGCGTATGCACCAGCGGATGCAGGATGGGCGGCGTCTTGCGCTTGGCTTCCTCAGAGATCACCCGGTCGACGCCCTGGTAGCCGGCGAGCCGTTTAGCATAGTTGAAGATCGCGCGTCGGCCTTCCACAGCGCGCTTGAGACGGTCGGGCAGGCCCGTATAGGCGGCGCATAAATCCACCCAGGAGGTTGCCCCGCCCTCAGGGGGCAGCTCGAGCGCATAGAGCATGGCCCCGGTCGCTGGGTTCAGCATGTATGATTGATCCGAGTGCCACTGGAGCTCGCCGTCGCCCAGACCGCCGATCGGCTTTCCCTGCGCATCCTTCAGATTCGAGATCAGGCCGACTTCCGGCCGGACTGGAGACGCCCAGTCGATGCGGACGGTACGCTCGAGTGGGCCAAAGCAAGCGCTGAAATCAGCCAACTCATCCTCTGAAAGGGCTTGCCGACGAAATACCAGCACGGGGTAATGGGCCCACAACGCTCGCAGCTCATCGACGGTCTGGTCGTCTTGCGGCTCCCACAGGCGAAGCCCGACGACCTCGCAAGCAAAGCTGTTATCCAGTACGCGGCTTTCCAGGAGCATGGGTTTCCTCCGAAGGGCTAATGGCCGAGTGAGCCGCGGAGCGATCCTACTCATTGTTCGTGGTAGCGGTCGAGATCGTCGAAAGCGGCCATGATGTGCTTTCTCAGGAAACACCCGCGAGGAAGCCGGTCATCGTGATGAACTACCCGAACAAGACCCCAGTGCGTGTCGTCGATCATACGATCGCACGCGGCCCGTGTTTCCGCGTTCGCTCTTCGTACCACTTCCGCTCGACACGGCAAACCGGTTGCCAGCCTTCGGGCGCTGGCCCATCATGAGGAGCCCAAGCCGGCCCGGAGGGATCACGCCCCATGAGCCTCTCAACCCAAAGCCTCTCGCCGAACCTGCCGCCCGACACCCAGCGCGAGATGCTTCGCCGGATGCTGACGATCCGCCGTTTCGAGGAGCGCGCCTCGGCCGACTATCTCGCCGGCAAGATCTACGGCGTCGTGCACTGCTACATCGGCGAGGAGGCGGTCGCCGTCGGCGTCTGCAGTGCGCTCGATCGGACCGACCGGATCATCTCGACGCACCGCGGCCACGGCCACTGCATCGCCAAGGGTGCCGACCTCAACCGCATGATGGCCGAGCTCTATGGCCGGCAAACCGGATACTGCAAGGGCAAGGGCGGCTCGATGCACATCGCCGATTTTGGCATCGGCATGCTCGGCGCCAACGGGATCGTCGCCGGTGGGATCGCGATCGTCACCGGCGCGGGCCTTGCGGCGCAGATGGAAGGCAAGGGAGGGGTTGCGGTCTCCTTCTTTGGCGATGGCGCGTCAAACGCCGGGCCGTTTCACGAGTGCCTCAATATCGCGGCGACCTGGAAATTGCCGATGCTCTACGTGTGTGAGAACAACATGTATGCGGCCAACACCGCCGCCGCCGCGACCCACGCCTTGAGCGATGTCGCGGCACGCGCGGCCGGCTACGGGATTCCAGGGGTCGTGGTCGACGGCAACGACATCTTTGCGGTCTATCAGGCGGCAAACCGCGCCGTCGATCGGGCGCGGTCGGGCGATGGTCCGAGTTTGATCGAGTGCAAGACCTATCGCTGGCGCGCTCACACCGAGCGCAGGGGGATGGCCGATGTCCGCGACCCAGCGGAGGTCGAAGCGTGGATGCGGCGGGATCCGATCGCGCGGCTTGAGCGGCAGTTGAGAGACCAGGGTGACCTCGACGACGCAGAGCTGCGGACCATGGAGGGCGACATCATGGCCGCCATCGAGAGCGCCGTCGCCTTCGCCGAGGCCAGCCCATTCCCGCTACCCGAGCAGGCGACCGACGACGTGTTTGCGGCCTGAAGCGAGGACCAAACGATGCGAGAGCTGACGTATAACGAGGCCGCCGTCGAAGCGGTCGCCGAGGAGATGCGGCGCGATCCCAAGATCTTCTACATGTCGACCGACGCTCTTCCGCCGCTGCTCAAGGAGTTTGGCGCGCAGCGGGTCCGAGCGACCCCGATCACCGAAGCCGCGCTGACCGGCATGTCGATCGGTGCTGCCGGCTCCGGCTTCCGCCCGATCGTCGACTGGCGGCAGGTGACGTTCTGCTTTGTCGCGATGGACCAGATCGTCAATCAGGCCGCGAAGATCCACTACATGTTCGGCGGCCAGGTGAC
>DASQCY010000316.1:0-3389 GCA_035634495.1 Allostellaceae bacterium | reverse complement strand
CGGCTCGGGTCCGCTGTCGCATCGGGGAGCCCGCTGTGTTATTGATCGCCGAGCAACTCGCGAGGGAACCATGATCCATCATCTGTCGATCGCCGCCCGCGACCCCCAGCACGTGGCCGCGGTTTTGGCCGAAATCATGGGTGGCAAAGCGGTGCCGTTTCCGCCTAATCCGGGCAGCCATTTTGCGCTGCAGCTCGACGACCACGGCTCGGGTGTCGAGGTCTATCCGGCGGGGACCGAATTGCGCCCCGGCGGCGAGGTTGGCGGTGGCTTTGTCAGAAGAGAACCGCGCGGCTTTGGTCCCACCCATTTCGCGCTCAGCGTCACCACCGGCGCCGATACAGTCAAAGCCATCGCCAAGCGGGAAGGCTGGCACTGCTTTGACTGCAACCGCGGCCACTTCCACGTGATCGAGGTGTGGGTCGAAAACGAGCAGATGATCGAGGTGCTGCCGCCCGAGTACGCGGCCGAGTATCTCGCCTGGACCCAACCCGCCGATCTCGCCTCCCGAATGGCCGCGGCGCCGGTGCGCCCCGAACGCCTCGCCCCGGCGACGTAATTCCGCCATTTCCAGGCGCGGCTCGGCAGCGAGGCGATCCGTATTGGTCAGGCCCGCGGCTATAGGCTCGAAGAGATCGACCATCTGCCGCCAGAGACGATCGCTCGCGCTGGCGAGGGCGACCTTGCGGCGGCGAAGATTTACGACGAGCGGCGGCTGTCGCGGGTCGGGCGCGGCGCGCCCGATCAGCGGCCGTCGATGGGCCAGGACATGGCCAAGGGCCGGCGCACCGAGATCGAATATCTGAACGGCTTTGTCGTGCGCGAAGGCGAGCAGATCGTCATTCAGGCGCGCGCCAATGAGCGGCTTGTCGAGATCGTCAAGAAGGTCGAACGCGGCGAGCTAAGGCAAGACCCGCGCCACATCACCGAGCTCCGCCTGAACTGAGCACCCGGTTCAGGGGCACCGCGGCAAGGCGCGGTCTGGGCGAAATACAACGAAAATCGTGCTTCTCGCCACAAAACAGCCACAGCAGCGCGGTACAGTGCGTGTTATTCCAGCAGTTTATGCGGCAAATTCGTTGCTTTGCGGATCAACCGAATTTCGCGCCGGATCAACGAATTTAAGCGGTCGTAACAATCGAATAACAACGAAAATCGCGCGGGCCGGATACGCAGCGCAATTGGGCGGGAAGCGGCGGTAAATCGCTTAGCTCAACTAGGCTGGAGGCGCACCTTGAGGCTCACGCCGACGGCCGGGCAGCTGTGTACTTATGTCCGCGACCTCAACTTCTTGTCGCCGCCGCACCCCTGTTCAAATTGACAGGCCCGGTGCGGTACGGTTGGCGGTGCAAATCCCGCGCCGCCGCGTCGGTCGCGTCGGCTAAGAAGGGCGCAGCGACATCTGCGGCGCGGCCGAAGACGGGCAGATCTTGATCGATGCGACGGCGGCGGCGGAAATCGGCGAGGCGGTCGCGCTGGCGCCGCTCGGCACCCGTCGCCGTGCAGCTTCGCACCGTGCAGCTTCTCAATAGCCGGTTTCGGAGGCCTAGCATATCATTCCACCCGATGAGGAGGACCAGATGACCACGAGCGCCACGTCGTTCCCGGTCGAGGAGACGTCCATCGGCGCGTTGCACGCCGCCTACTTGAGCGGTCGGGCCACGGCATTGTCGGTATGCCAGGCGCATCTCGACCGGATCGCGGCATATGACCGGAGAGGTCCGGCGCTGGGGGCTATCATCGTCAACAACCCCAACGCGCTAGCGGACGCTGCCGCCCTGGACGCCGCCCTGGCGTCGACCGGAAAGCTGATTGGTCCGCTGCATGGAATCCCTGTACTGGTGAAAGACAATTACGACGTGGCCGGTCTGCAGACAACAGGTGGTTCGGCCGCTCTGTTGGGGTGGATCCCGGAGGCTGATGCCACAGTGATCGCTAGGATCAGGGCGGCAGGTGGTGTCATCCTGGCCAAAACGACAATGTCCGAATGGGCGCGCGGTGGGCTAGACAACATCAATTCCGTGCTGCCGGGCTTCGCGCGCAATCCTTACAACACCGCCTATGCGACTGGCGGATCCTCGGGTGGCACCGGGTCGGGGCTAGCCGCGAGCTTCGGTGTCGTGGGCCTTGGCTCCGACACGTTTGGCTCGATCAGGAATCCTGCCTCCAACAACGCCCTTGTTGGGTTGCGCACAAGTTGGGCGTTGGTTTCTCGGGCCGGTATGGTTGGACTTTACGACAAGCGCGACACCGCCGGTCCGATGGCCCGCACCGTCACCGATCTCGTGCGACTACTAGACGTCATCGCCGGTGTCGACCCAGCGGACCCGGCGACCGCCGGGGCGGATGGCAAAATTCCGCCGACTTACACGGCATTTCTGAATCGGGACGGTGCCGTGGGTCGGCGGATCGGCGTGCTTCGTCAGGCGTCCCCACCAGCTGCCTCCAATCCGGAGGTCCTCGGCTTGTTCGACCGTGCGGTTACCGACTTGCAGCATGTCGGGGCAGAAATCATTGATCCTTTCATCATACCGGAGTTTGACCAGTTCCCGCCCAGTCTCCATCCACTCAGCGAAGTTCGTGCGGCGATCGAGCGCTATCTGGCAAAGACCGGGCCAGCATTTCCGAAAAACCTGTCGGACATCATGGCGTCGGGCAAATTCCACCCGTTGCATGAAGTCGGCCTGCTGGCGACCGCATCCGCGCCGACGCCGGACGAAGATCCCGTTGTGGAGCAACTGGAGGCGGATGAGGCCCGCATGCGCATTGCTTATCTTGCGGCGATGGACGAATTGCGCATCGATGTGCTGGTGTTCCCGACCGCGACCTACCCGCCGAAACTGAACGGCGACCGCAACACGACCCCCGCCGGCACCCTATCGGGCATCGCTTCCGCTCTGCATTGGCCCGCCGCGGTGGTGCCGATGGGATACAGCTATGAGAGCTTGCCAAGCGGCTTGCAGCTTATCGGGCGGCCGTGGTCTGAACCGATCCTCATCGAAATCGCCTATGCGTATGAGAAGGCAACTCGACACCGCGTTCCACCGAGTATCGTGCCGCCACTTCGCGACTAAAGAACCAAAGGGCGGCTTCCACCCGCACCGGACCAGGTGAAGCTGCCCCGGCGCTTTTGCATGAACAGTGCCGCAGCGCGCCACTCACGTTGCGGCGTTTTGAGCAAACTCTTTGCTTGTCTGAGAACTTGCTATCACCTGACTGCGCCCTCGCAGCGACGTGAACCTTGGGCCGACGGGGTTGGCGAATTTGGCCCAGCCTGACCATGTGTCGGCTCGATTTGGTTGATCCACGGGCTTCCGACCCGTCCGAGCACGAGAAGCTAATCACCATAGGGATTGCTCATCAAAACCTTAGCTCTTCAACCCATCGTC
>DASQCY010000315.1:0-3357 GCA_035634495.1 Allostellaceae bacterium | reverse complement strand
TTCTTCGCCGGCATGTGGATCGGCCTTGCCAACTGGCAGAGGCGCTTCAACGGCGGTCCGCCGCCGGCGACCGAGCGCAAGCGCTGGGCTGCGGGCGACACCGGTGTCGGCGTCGTTGCCGGTCAGGCCAGTCACGGCCTGATCGCGGTCGACATCGACAGCGAAAATCCGGCGATCCAGGCGGCTCTGCGAAACGTTCTGCCGCCCACACACGTGCGCAAGACCGGCGCGCGCGGCGAGACCCTGTTCTACTACGGTCCCGGCATCACGCAGTCGCAGAGCTGGAACATCGCCGGCAAGCGCGTCGTCGACCTGATCGGCCCGGGGCGGCAGACGGTGCTGCCGCCGACGATCCACCCGGACACCGGGGCGCCGTATCGCTGGTCGGGGTCCGAGACTCTCGAGGACCTGCAACCGCACGAGCTGCCGACGCTAGCCTCCGACATCGCGGAGCACATCACGGCGGCGCTGCTGCCGCTGGGATATCGTCCTGAACCGCAGCCGCATGAAGGTGGGAACGGCGGCAACGGCGACGGTGACAGTCCGCATCGCCTCCTCAACAACCAAGCGCTCGCCAATTTGGACGCTTGGGTACCGGGGCTGATGCTGTATCGTTGTCGGCGGACGCAGAAGGGCTACGAAGCGGTGCCGACCTGGCGACCGTCGACGACGGGGCGGGAGCTCGAGAAACGGCACCTCAATTTGAAGATCGTGCCGGAAGGCATCCGCGATTTCGGTGCTGATCAGGGCTACACTCCGCTCGACCTGGTCATGGCAGCTTGCGACTGCGACCTCGACACTGCGTTCCGGTTCCTCTCCGAGCGGCTGGGCTGGGCCTCGGATCTCGATCTGTCCGCGCTGCGGCCGCCGGCCGAGGGGGCAGCAGCGAGGCCGAAGGCACCGATCGATGAGCTCGCCCGCTTCACCACCATACCGGGGTTGGTGGGAGAGATCGTCGACTGGATCACCGCGACCAGCCGGCGCCCGAATCGAGTGCTCGCGCTCGGTGCCGCCGTCACCGTGGTCGGCACGCTGATCGGCCGTCGTGCCGCCGGTCCCACTCGCAGCGCCACCCATCTCTACGCCGTCGGAATCGCACCCACCGGCAGCGGCAAGCAGCACCTGCTTGACAGTGTCATCAGGCTGATGGAGGCCGCCAAAGCCGGCGGCCACATCGGGCCATCCAAATTCTTCTCGCTGAGCGCGGTACTCGAACTGTTGTCCAGCAAACCGCTGGTGCTGTGTCCGCAGGACGAGATCGGGGTCTTTCTCAAAGCCGTGACCAGCAAGCGGGCGACCAGCCACGAGGCGGCCGTTAGCCAAATCCTGCGAGCATTGTGGGGTATCTCTTTCGCCACCATGCCGACGCCGGCATGGGCTCAACGCGAAACGCAGCTCATCTCGTCGCCGGCGCTGTCGATCTTCGGAGTCTCGACGCTGGAGGAATTCCATGCCGCGCTGCAGGGCGAGAGCGTTGCCAACGGCTTCATCAACCGTTTCCTCGCTCTAACTTCCAACATTCGCGCCCCCGACCGTGATTCGGAAAACGATCCGAGCTGCGTGCCCGCCAGCCTAGGCAGGGATCTTCAGGCGCTGTATCTTTGGTCGGGCCCGGAGAGCCTGATCCAGATCGGCAATCCCAGCGCCAGGATCCAGCCGGAAATCCTGCCGTGGGCAAGCAAGGAAGCCCACCACTGCTACTCGGACTTCACCCGCGTGGTCGAGGATCACGTCGACGGGCATCAAGGCAGCGGCGCCTACCTTGCGCGCTGCGCCGAGACGGCGGTGCGGCTCGCGACCATCCGTGCTGCCGGCCGTTGGGGCCGCGGTGCCAGCATTGATTTATCAGATATCGAATGGGGGGTAGGTGTGGCGTGGACAGCGGGCCAGGCCCTGGCCGCGGCGGCGCAGGATTTCCTGCCGCAGAATGAGCGCAGCGAGATGGCCGAGAAGATTCTCAGCTACGTCCGCCGGCGCCACACTTCGGTGAAACCGCGCGACATCCAACAATTTATCCGTGGCCGCATTCGCTCGCGCGACATCAAGGATATCTTGGCCCAGCTGGTCGAAGCAGGTGAGGTTGAATGGTCCGATGATGGGTATCGGTCCGCAACAAAGTAGAATCCGTTCACGTATTGGCAAAAACGCAACAAGATCGCCACTGACCTTGAGACGAAAATGTCACAGTTCGCTTTGGTAAAGTCAGACAAACGTATGTAAAGGTCGTTTACGACGTAATTGTAAACAGGATTATCTAATAATTTCAATATGTTACATATATAAATATAGATATGTTTGTAATGTATGTAGGGTAGGTAAGGAAGAAGAAGAATAGAAGCGCGCGGGAAAAGCCCCTATACATACAGACAAACATTGCAAACAGCTGCGCGATGATCGCGAGATCCCCTCCTGCCTGCTCGGGAGTGGATACCATGAGCGCTAGGCGCACCCTGATCACGACGAAAGCCCAATGTTTGCGAACCGGCTCAAAAAAACCGCCATGAAATCGGACGCCTTACTAAATCACATTGGGGAATACTCCTTCCCGTTATTATTAGCCCAGAGAACAAGCGCAAGCTTCCTAGGAAATTCCATTTGGGAGCATGGAATGAAAGTTTGGGGGGTTGCTGGTGCACCTCGTTCGGGACGAGGGGGTCGCAGGTTCAAATCCTGCCACTCCGACCACTACCTAGGATCGTCTGAAACATCCATCCCGACAGTTTCCCCGACAGATTCGCGCCCATGCGCCTTCTATTGCCGTCGCCAGCTCCTGGCGAACGCCGCCATCGCAGCCTCGTCGGCTCGTAGCCGTGCGCCGGGCGCTCTATCGCTCCCATTGTGGCCGCTCGCCCACATCGACGGTCGCCCCGTGGCCCGATCGGCATCAGGAAAATGCGGCCGTCCAGAACGCCGTCCTCAAGCACGTCGTAGTGCTCCTAATTCCAGCCGATCGGAGCGCGTTTGAGGATCAGACTGGGCCGAGTCATGAGGGCCAGTGCTTCTGGGTTGCACCGAGAACGGCGGTCAGTGCAAAAAGACCGTACCGAAAAGACCGCGACCCCCAGCCAAGGCAAAGTATGCAAGCCAAGGGTGAGGAGAACATTTTATAGGCTGCTTTTCTTGGACGGCGACCGTATTTTCCGGTCATGCTCACAATTCGGATCACTGGCATCAAGCTTCAAACCGCCCGCCGTCTGCTTGGCTGGTCGCTGCAAGCGCTCGCCACCCGTTCGGGCGTGAACTGGCTCACGATCAAGAAATATGAGAGCGCGGGCGACTATCTGCCGCCGGCCTCGGTAGGGGCGCTCGACCGCCTGGTCAGTGCGCTCGAGAACGCGGGCGTCCAGTTCGACGTCG